>NZ_JBQHDG010000015.1:0-282617 GCF_052068095.1 Phytohabitans sp. LJ34
CCGGAAGCTAAGCCTTCCAGCGCCGATGGTACTGCACCCGGGAGGGTGTGGGAGAGTAGGACACCGCCGGACTTCTTAACAATCGAGGCCGTCCCTTCGGGGACGGCCTCGATGTATTTCCGGGACTCTCGAAGGAGAGCACCAGCCCCGCTACTCGCGGGACTGGATCGTGCCGCGGATGTCGCGCAGCAGCTCGGCGCCCTCGTCCTGGCTGCGGCCGGGGAGCAGCGCCAGCACCACGCTCCCGTGGTCAGCCCAGCCGCAGACGGTCGTATTGCCCTCCGGGGCCACGCTCTCACCGCACTTCATCACGCCGCCCAGGTCGCCGGCGTCGACCTCGTGCAGGTTGTTGACCGCGCCGTTGTCGTCGGAGAGCAACTCGAAGAGCGTGTCGAGGTCGCTGCCGGGGGTCCAGATCAGCGTCGTGCCGCCGAAGAGCAGCACACTGCGGTCCGCGCTCGCCGGATCGGTGTAGACGACGCCGATGCTCTCGTCGAGGTCGATGCGGGCGCCGATCGCGGTCCGCAGGTACTCGGCTGTCTCCTGGGCGCGCGTGCTCTGGTCGAGGCGCAGGCCGGCGAGCTCCGGCGGCGTCTCGAGGCTCGCGTCCTTCTGCTGCATGACGCGCCACCCGAACGTGCCCACGACCGCCGCGCCGACCAGGCCGACAGCCAGCAGCGAACCCAGCACGATCATCCGGGTGCGACGGCGGCGCGGTGTGGTGGCCTCTTGCTCCTCCACCGGCTCGCCGGGCGGGGGCGTGACGTCGATCGGCTGCATTGCGCCACCGTAGCGTAGGGATGGGTGACTCCGGGCGGAGCCGACACACGACGCCTCCGTAGACTCTACGGGTGACCGAAACACCGCAGACCCACAGCTCCGCGACACCGACGTTGGCCGCCCAGTACCAGCCGGGCGAGGTAGAGCAGCGGCGGTACGAGGAGTGGGTACGCGCGGGTTACTTCAAGGCCAGCGCCACAAGTGAAAAGCCGCCGTTCACGATCGTCATCCCCCCGCCCAACGTGACCGGCTCCCTGCACATGGGACACGCGCTCGACCACACCATCCAGGATTGGCTCACCCGCCAGAGGCGGATGCAGGGCTACGAGGCGCTGTGGCTGCCCGGCATGGACCACGCCGGCATCGCCACCCAAAACGTGGTGGAGCGCCAGCTCGCCCGCGAAGGGCTGTCCCGCCACGACCTCGGCCGCGAAAAGTTCGTCGAGCGGGTGTGGCAGTGGAAGGCCGAGTCCGGTGGCGCGATCCTCGGCCAGATGCGCCGGCTGGGCGACTCGGTCGACTGGGACCGCGAGCGGTTCACGATGGACGAGGGCCTGTCCCGGGCCGTGCTCACGATTTTCAAGCGGCTGTACGAAGACGGGCTGATCTACCGCGCCGAGCGCATCATCAACTGGTGCCCGCGCTGCCTCACCGCCCTCTCCGACATCGAGGTGGAGCACAGCGACGACGAGGGCGAGCTCGTCTCGATCCGATACAGCGAAGAGATCGTGGTCGCCACCACCCGCTCCGAGACGATGCTCGGTGACACCGCGGTGGCCGTGCACCCGGACGACGAGCGATACAAGCATCTGATCGGCACCGAGGTGGAGCTGCCGCTCACCGGGCGGCGTATCCCCGTGGTGGCCGACGAGCACGTCGACCCGGCGTTCGGCACCGGCGCGGTGAAGGTGACGCCGGCGCACGACCCCAACGACTTCGAGATCGGCCAGCGGCACGCCCTGCCGAGCCTCACGATCATGGACGAGCGCGGCGTGATCACGGCGCACGGTCCGTTCCAGGGGCTCGACCGGTTCGAGGCGCGGCCGGCGATCGTCGCGGCGCTGCGCGCGCAGGGCCTGATCGTGGCGGAAAAGCGTCCGTACGTGCACGCCGTCGGCCACTGCTCGCGCTGCAAGACCACGGTGGAGCCGCGGCTGTCGCTCCAGTGGTTCGTCAAGACCGAGCCGCTCGCCAAGGCCGCCGGCGACGCGGTGCGCGACGGGCGGGTGCGGATCGAGCCGGCCGAGCTCGCCAAGCGCTACTTCGCCTGGGTCGACAACATGCACGACTGGTGCATCTCCCGCCAGCTGTGGTGGGGCCACCGCATCCCGGTGTGGTACGGGCCGGATGGCGAGGTCGTCTGCGTCGGGCCCGACGAGCAGCCGCCGGCCGGCGACGGGTGGACCCAGGACGAAGACGTGCTGGACACCTGGTTTTCCAGCGCCTTGTGGCCCTTTTCCACGCTGGGCTGGCCGGAGCAGACGCCCGACCTGGCCAAGTTCTACCCGACCAGCGTGCTGGTGACCGGCTACGACATCCTCTTCTTCTGGGTCGCCCGGATGATGATGTTCGGGCTGTACGCCATGAAAGAGCAACCTGACAGCCATGCCGTGCCTTTCAGGGTGATCGCGCTGCACGGCATGGTCCGCGACGAGCACGGCAAGAAGATGTCCAAGTCGTTCGGCAACGTGGTCGACCCGCTCGACTGGATCGAGCGGTACGGCGCGGATGCCACCCGCTTCACGCTGGCGCGGGGCGCCAACCCCGGCGGTGACGTGCCGGTCAGCGAAGACTGGACCCAGGGCTCCCGCAACTTCTGCAACAAACTGTGGAACGCGACCCGCTTCGCCCTTCTCAACGGCGCCCACGTCCAGGGTGACCTGCCCGCCGAGCTGAGCCCGGTCGACCGGTGGATCCTCTCCCGGTTGCAGCACGTGATCGGCGAGGTCGACGAGCTGTCCGGGGCGTACGAGGTGGCCAAGGTCTGCGACGTGCTCTACCACTTCGCGTGGGACGACGTCTGCGACTGGTACGTCGAGCTGGCCAAGCCGGTGCTCGCCGGCGGCGGCGCGGCGGCCGAGCGTACCAAGCGGGTGCTGGGCCACGTGCTCGACCAGCTGCTGCGTCTGCTGCACCCGGTGATCCCCTTCGTCACCGACGAGCTGTGGATCGCGCTGACCAGTGGAAAGACGGTCATGACGGCGGCCTGGCCCGCGGTCGCACCAGCGCTTGTGGACGACGCCGCGGAGGCCGAGCTGGCCACGCTTCAGCGGGTGGTCACCGAGATCCGCCGGTTCCGCTCCGACCAGGGGCTGCGGCCGGCGCAGCGGGTGGCGGCGCGGCTCGACGGGCTGGCCGCGGCGGGCATCGGGGTGCACGAGCCGCTGATCCGTTCGCTGGTGCGGCTCGACGAGGCCGGCGACGGCTTCAGCGCGACGGCCCAGCTCGCGGTCACCGGCGACGTCTCGGTCGCGCTCGACACGCGCGGTGCGATCGACGTCGCCGCCGAGCGGGCCCGCCTGGAGAAGGACCGGGCCGCCGCGCTCAAGGAGGCCGAGCAGACCCGCGCCAAGCTCGACAACCCCGCGTTCGTCGGCAAGGCGCCCGAGCCGGTGGTCCGCAAGATCAAGGACCGCCTGGCCGCCGCCGAGGCCGACCTGGCGCGCATCGCTACGGCACTGGAGGCGTTGCCGCCGGCATGAGTACCGAACGCAGCGAGTTCGAGCAGGTCGAGGCGGAGCTCAACAGCCGGGGGTACACCCGGATGGTCTTCGACCTCGGCCGCATCAAGGAGCTTCTCGACCTGCTGGGCAGCCCCCAGCGGGCGTACCCGGCGATCCACCTGACCGGCACCAACGGCAAGACGTCGACGGCGCGGATGATCGACTCGCTGTTGCGGGCCCACGGGTTGCACACCGGGCGATACACGAGCCCCCACCTGGAGACCGTGCGCGAGCGGATCAGCCTCGACGGCGAGCCGGTCAGCGAGCGTCGGTTCGTCGCGGCCTACCGCGAGGTGGCACCGCTGGCCGCGCTCGTCGACGGGCAGTCCGACGAGCCGCTGACCTACTTCGACATGACGACGGCACTGGCGTTCGCGACGTTCGCCGACGCGCCCGTCGACGTGGCGGTCGTCGAGGTGGGGCTGGGCGGCGCCGAAGACTCGACGAACGTGCTCGACGCGGGTATCGCGGTGATCACGCCGATCGGGCTCGACCACACCGAGTGGCTCGGCGACACGATCGAAGACATCGCGTTCGCCAAGTCCGGCATCATCCACAAGGGAGCGACCGTGATCGCGGCGGCCCAGGAGGAAGACGCCGCGCGGCCGATCCTGGAGCGTACGGCGGAAGTCGGTGCCACGATCGCGCGTGAGGGCGGCGAGTTCGGCGTGCTCCGCCGGGCCGTCGCGGTCGGCGGGCAGGTGCTCACGATCCAGGGCCTCGGCGGCGTGTACGAAGAAGTGTTCATCCCGCTGCACGGCGCGCACCAGGCGCAAAACGCGGCGGTGGCGCTCGCCGCGGTGGAGGCGTTCCTCGGCGCCGGCGCGTCCCGCCAGCTCGAACCCGAGGTGGTGCGGGAGGGCTTCGCCGGCACCTCCTCGCCGGGGCGGCTGGAGCGGGTGCGCAACGCGCCGACGATCCTGCTCGACGGCGCGCACAACCCGCACGGCATGGCCGCGACGGTGACCGCGCTTCAGGAGGAGTTCTCGTTCAGCCGGCTTGTCGCGGTCGTCGCGGTGCTCGCCGACAAAGACGCGGCCGGCCTGCTGGAGCTGCTGGAGCCGGTGGTCGACGCGCTTGTCGTCACCCGCAACACCTCGCCGCGGGCCATGCCCGTCGACCAGCTCGCCGCCGTGGCCGAGGAGATCTTCGGCGAGGAGCGGGTCGAGGTGGCGGCCGACATGCCCGACGCGATCGAGGCGGCGGTCGCGCTCGCCGAGTCCGATGTGGAGCGCGAGCTCGCCGGTGTCGGCGTGCTGATCACCGGCTCGGTGGCGACGGTGGCCGACGCGCGGCGGTTGCTGAAGCGATGAGCGACCGCACCAGGCCGCCCGTGGCGAGGCGAGGACAGCCATGAGCGAACAGCGTTCCGGACTCCGCAACCCCGCCGGCGCCGCGCGCGGGCTGGGCGCCGGCACGTTGATCCTCGAGACGGTCGTGCTGCTGCTCGCCATCCAGCCGATGCGCATGCTCGGCGGCGACCTGAGCGGCGCCACGATCGGCGTGATCCTCGGCGCGGCGGTCGCCTGCGTGGCGCTGGCCGGCCTGCTGCGCCGCGACTGGGCCTGGTACGCGGTGGCCGTGCTCCAAGGGCTGCTCATGCTGGCCGGCTTTCTGCACTGGGCGCTCGCCGGCGTGGGGCTGCTCTTCGGCCTGGCCTGGCTCTACGTGCTCAACGTACGCCGCACGATCCTGGCCCCGCCCAAGCGCGACGAGCCGCCCACCGACTGAAGACCCTCCGATATCGCCCGGGTCCGCGTCAGCGGCAGACCGCCGCTCCCGCCGGAGACCGCGCAGGTCGGCGGCTCGCCAGGGCTCGCCGAGATCCCCGACCTCCGCTGCCACCTCCGCGCCCCAAGCCCCACCCGCTTGGCCCCAAGAGGGCAGCCCTCTGGGCGGACGTCGCGGTAGCTCAAAGTCTTTGTCTTGGGGATTTTTAGGCGCCGTCGTACATCGCTTGCTGGTCGGGCTCGTCGGGGCGGTTGCGCCACTGGGTGATCGCGATGCCGTGCCCGTCCGGGTCTTTGAAGGCGGCCGCCCACAGCTCCAGCTTGGCGCCTTTGTTGACCGGGCGCGGGCCGTACGTGAACTTGACGCCCTTGGCCTTCAGCTCCTCGTGGGTGGTCTGGATGTCGCCGACCTCGAGGTTGAGGTGGACGGTGCGCGGGCCGGCCGGTGAGACGTCGCTGATGACGCGGAGCACGAGGCGGGTATCGCCGGAGGCGAGCACCGCGTTGCCGTCGCCGCCGTCGATCTCGTAGAAGCCCAGCATGTCGCGGTAGAACTCGATCGACCGGGCGAGGTCGGTGACGAGCACGGTCACGCCGACGCCGTGGATCGAGCCGCTCGGGCCGGGGTGGGCGCTCGGGTAAGCGGTGATGAGGTCGTCGAGGTCACCGTCGTCGACGGGGGTCTCCTCCGCGACCGGCTCGACCGGCTCCGGCTCGATCGGGTCGTCTACGGGCGCCGGCTCGGCGACCGCGGTGGTCGCGCCGTTGCCGTTGCCCTTGCCCTTGTCGCGCTTGGAGCGCGCGCGCCGGGGCAGCGGGACCGTGCGCGGGTCGGTCGGGCCCTGCTCCACGACCGTGCCCTCCAGCACGATCGGGCCGCCGGGCGTGGGCTGGTGCACCACCACCGGCTCGTCGCGGATGCCGCCGCCCAGGTCGTCGGTGAGGTCGGCGGTGACCGGCTCGTCCGGGCCGCGGCGCGACCATGGCGGCTCGTCTTCCTCGAACAGGATGTCGTCGGACTCCGGCAGGTAGTCGCCCGGATCCGGCGCCATCGTCGCGGCCGCCTCGGCATGGGTGAGCGCGTCGTCCCACAGGATCCGGACGTGCCGCAGGTCGTCGACCGCCACCATGATCGGCAGCGTCACGCCGGGGAGCGGCCACTTGGCGACCGGTACGCGGGACTCCCGCACCTTGATCGAGGCGGCGGGCAGGCCGGGCGCGTCGATGACGATCTGGAGCTCGCAGCGGCCATACGTGGACGAGGCGGGCGGCTCGCTGGCCGTCATCACGTGCGCGGTGCCGGCCACCCACGCGCGGGCGCCGCCGCGGATGGTGGTGACCAGCACCATGCTGATCGCCAGCACGAGCACCGCCAGGCCGACAGCCACGATCGCCCAGCTCTGCATGCCGGCGCCGAAGAGCATCACGAACACGGCGAACGTGCCCAGCACCGCGGCGACGAGCTTGCGGACCGGTGCGATCGGCCTCCGACGAGCGTCAGCCACAGTGGACCTCCCTCGGGTTACCCGCCAGGCTAGGCCGGCCGGGCCAGTGATGGGAAGACCGATACCCTAGGGCGGTGTCCACTCCCCGCGATGGAGGAAGCGTGTCCGAACGCACGTTGGTCCTGATCAAGCCGGATGCCCTCCGGCGGGGCCTGCTCGGCGAGATCCTCGGCCGGTTCGAGCGTAAGGGCTTGGCGATCGAGGCGCTGGTGCTGCGCGGCATGGACGCCGCGCTGGCCGACCAGCACTACGCCGAGCACGTCGACAAGGCGTTCTACCCGCCGCTGAAGGAGTTCATGACCGGCGGTCCGCTGGTGGCCGCGGTGCTCTCCGGCGACCAGGCGATCGAGGTGGTGCGGGCACTCGTCGGCGCCACCGACGGGCGCAAGGCCGCGGCGGGCACGATCCGCGGCGACCTCTCGCTCTCCAACCGGGAAAATCTCGTGCACGCCTCCGACTCGCCGGACAGCGCGAAGCGTGAGATCGCGCTCTGGTTTCCCGAGCTCAGCTGAGGACCCTGCGTAGTTTGTCCGGGTTGCCGACCAGGTAGAGGTCGGTGATCAGGCCGTCGGCGACACCGATCGCGAGCAGGCGCCAGCCGCAGCTCAGCAGTGCGGCCGTCTCGCCGGTGAGCGCGATCGGCTGGGCGAGCAGCGGCGCGGGGTAGATCCCGGTGAAGAACCGGGCCACCCGGTCTCTGCCAACGACCGGCCGCGGCGCCGCCTTGACCCGCCCACCCCCGTCCGACCAGGCGGTCGCGTCGGCGGCGAGCAGCCGTTTCAACGCCGGCAGGTCGCCCTCGCGGGCAGCGGCCAGAAACCGGTCGAGCAGCCTTTCCCGCTCGACCGGCTCGGCGGTGAACCGGGGCGCCGCGGGCAGGTGCCGGACGGCCCGGTGGTGCAGTTGGCGACAGTCCTCGGGCGTACGGTCGAGGATCTCGGCGATCTCCGGGTAGGGCAGGTCGAACGCGGTGCGCAGCACGTACACCGCGCGCTCCGGGGGTGTGAGGCGCTCCAGCAGGTGCAGCATCGCGAGCGAGAGCGAGTCGCGGCGCTCGGCCGGGTCGACCTCACCTTCCACCAGCGGTTCGGGCAGCCACGGGCCGACGTACGGCTCGGCCTGCCGCGCGCGCAGCCGGTCGAGCGCCAGGTGGGTGACGATGCGGGAGAGGTACCTGCGCGGCTCGGTAACCGACACGCGGTCGGCGCGCAGCCAGCGCAGGTACGCCTCCTGTAGCACGTCGTCCGCGTCGTGCCCGCTTCCGAGCAGGCGGTAGGCCAGCCCGTACAGCATGGGGCGGTGCGCGACGAGGTCGGCGGCCGCGTCGGTGGTCACGCCGGCGGCGGGGTCCGGCTGGGTATCGCGATGCGGTTCCACACGTTAATGGTGGCGATCGCGATCAGCAGGTCGGCCACTTCCTCCTCGGTGAAGACCTTGGCCGCGCCGTCCCACACGTCGTCCGGCACGCCACCTTCACCCAGACGGGTGACCGAGTCGGTCAGGGCCAGCGCGGCCCGTTCCCGCTCGTCGAAGAACGGGGCCTCGTGCCAGGCCGCGACCGCGAAGAGGCGCCGGGTCGACTCGCCCTCCTCGATGGCGTCCCGCGAGTGCATGTCCACGCAGTACGTGCAGCCGTTGATGATCGAAGCGCGCAGCTTCACCAGGTGGAGAAGCTTCTTCTCGACCCGCCGCCGGATGTAGCCCTCGAGCTTCAGCACCAGCTCGAAGCCCTCCGGTGCCACCTCTCCCAGGTTGATGCGTTGCATGACCTACCTCCTTCGCCAGGACGACAGCGCGGCCACGGTCCGGCGTGACAGAAAGGCGGTGTGACCTAGGACGCAACCCCGGCTTTGCGCCACGGTCATTTCCGGCCGATAGGCAGGGGTACATGGATCGACGTTCCCTTCTCGGGCTGGCCACCGGTGCCGGGCTCGCCGCCGTTCCCCTGCTCGGACCCGGCCGCGCCAGCGCCACCCTGAGGCCGACCGGACGCCCGGTGCTCACGCACGGCGTGCAGAGCGGCGAGGCGACCGCCGACGGCGCGGTGCTCTGGACCCGCGCGGACCGCGCGTCGCGGATGCTCGTCGAGGTCAGCCGCCGCCCCGACTTCCGCGGGGCCCGCCTCGTGCGCGGGCCGCTGCTCGGCCCGGACACCGACTTCACCGGCAAGGTCCGCCTGGGCGGCCTGCCCGCGGGCGAGCGCCTGCACTACCGGGTACGGGCGGAGAGCCTCGACCGCCACGGGCTGTGCGCCGAGCCGCTGGTCGGGTCGCTGCGCACCGCGCCGCGCAAGGGTGGTGTGCGGTTTGTCTGGACCGGTGACATCGCCGGCCAGGGCTGGGGCATCGCGCCCGACCTCGGCGGCATGAAGATCTTCCGGGCGATGCGGGCGGCCCGGCCGGACTTCTTCCTGTGCAGCGGTGACACCGTGTACGCGGACGGGCCGCTCGCCGAGACGGTCACGCTGCCGGACGGGCGGGTCTGGCGCAACCTCGTCACGCCGGAGAAGTCGAAGGTGGCCGAGACGCTCGCCGAGTACCGGGGGCAGTTCGCGTACAACCTGCTCGACGAGCACCTGCGCGCCTTCGCGGCCGAGGTGCCGCAGGTCAACCAGTGGGACGACCACGAGGTGACCAACAACTGGTACCCCGGCGAGGTGCTGGAGGACGCCCGGTACACCGAGCGGCGGGTCGACGTGCTGACCGGCCGGGCCCGGCAGGCGTTCCACGAGTGGCTGCCGACCGGCGAGGCCAAGATCTACCGCAAGCTGTCGTACGGGCCGCGGCTGGACCTGTTCGTGCTGGACATGCGCACGTACAAGGACGTCAACGACGGCAACACGTACGCCGACCCGCGCCGCGGCCTGCTCGGCTCGGAGCAGCGGGCCTGGCTGATCCGCGAGCTGAAGCGTTCCCGGGCGACCTGGAAGGTGATCGCCGCCGACCTGCCGCTCGGCTTGGTCGTGCCGGACGGGGCGGCCGCCCAGGAGGGTGTCGCGCAGGGCGACCCGGGCGCGCCGAAGGGTCGCGAGCTCGAGTTCGCCGAGGTCCTGGGTGCGGCGCACCGGGCCGGCGTGAAGGGGATCGTGTTCCTGACCGCGGACGTCCACTACACGGCCGCCCATCACTACGACCCGGCGCGGGCGGCGGTGGCGGACTTCACCCCGTTCTGGGAGTTCGTGTCGGGGCCGGCCCACGCGGGCGCCTTCGGGCCCAACGCGCTGGACGGCACGTTCGGGCCGCGAGCCGTGTTCGTACACGCCCCGCCCCGGGCCAACACGTCGCCGGCCGAGGGCTTCCAGCACTTCGGCGAGGTCCTGATCGACGGCGAGACAGGCGCCTTCCGGGTGGACCTGCGGGACGCGGACGGGGCGTCGCTGTTCAATACGACGCTGCTTCCGTAGTCGTCGGGTACCCTTGACGGTCGTAAAGGCGTTGACCCGGCCATCACCGGTGAGCCTCCGGAAGAACGGGCGCGAGCCTCAGTAGAACCGGACGGGTCCGGCCCGTCACAGCCGGCCAACGAGCGGGCGGCCCTGATCATGGGGTCGCCAAGCGGGGTGGTACCGCGGGCCTGTCAGGCTCGTCCTCGCAGTGGACAACATGAGCTTTGTCAGCTGCGAGGAGATACGACGGTGTACCCCAAGACCGACCCGAAGGCCGGCGTACCGGCGAGCCCCGACCTGCCCGCGGTCGAGCGTCGTGTGCTCGACCATTGGGCGGCGGACAAGACGTTCCAGGCGTCGGTCGACGCCCGGGACGCGGGCCGCAACGGGTCCAACGAGTACGTGTTCTACGACGGCCCGCCCTTCGCCAACGGGCTGCCGCACTACGGCCACCTGTTCACCGGCTACGTGAAGGACGTGGTGCCGCGCTACCAGACCATGCGCGGCCGCAAGGTGGAGCGCCGCTTCGGCTGGGACACGCACGGCCTGCCGGCCGAGGTGGAGGCGGAAAAGCAGCTCGGCATCTCCACCAAGGCGGAGATCCTCGACCTCGGCGTGGCCCGGTTCAACGACGTGTGCCGCACGTCGGTGCTGACGTACACCCAGGACTGGGAGCGGTACGTCACCCGCCAGGCGCGCTGGGTCGACTTCACCAACGACTACAAGACGCTCGACCTCGACTACATGGAAAGCGTCATGTGGGCCTTCAAGACCCTGCACGACAAGGGTCTCGTATACGAAGGCTTTCGCGTGCTGGCGTACTGCTGGCGGTGCGAGACGCCGCTGTCCAACACGGAAACCCGGATGGACGACGTCTACCGCGACCGGCAGGACCCGTCGCTCACCGTCTGGTTCACATTGGACAGCGGGGAGAAGGTCGCGGTCTGGACGACCACGCCGTGGACGCTGCCGTCCAACCTGGCCCTGGCCGTGGGCCCCGACATCGAGTACGCGATGCTCGCCGACGCCGACGGGCAGCGGTACCTCGTCGGTGCCGCGCGGCTCGCCGCGTACGAGAAGGAGCTGGGCCACCTCACCCGGCTCGGCACCGTGCGTGGGGCCGAGCTGGTCGGGCGCCGCTACACGCCGCTGTTCGACTTCCTGGCCGACACGCCCAACGCGTTCCAGGTGCTCGGTGCCGACTTCGTGTCCACTGAGGACGGCACCGGGGTCGTGCACATGGCGCCCGCGTTCGGCGAAGACGACCAGAACGCGTGCAACGCCGCCGGCATCCCCACGGTCGTCACGGTCGACGAGCACACCCGGTTCACCTCGCTCGTCCCGCCGTACCAGGGGGAGCAGGTCTTCGACACCAACAAGCCGATCGCGCGCGAGCTGCGCGAGCGGGGCGTCGTGGTGCGGCAGGAGACCTACACCCACTCCTACCCGCACTGCTGGCGCTGCGACACCCCGCTGGTGTACAAGGCGGTGTCGTCGTGGTTCGTCGCGGTGACCCAGTTCCGCGACCGGATGGTCGAGCTCAACCAGCAGATCAACTGGACGCCGGCGCACGTGAAGGACGGCTCGTTCGGCAAGTGGCTGGCCGGCGCCCGCGACTGGTCGATCTCCCGCAACCGCTTCTGGGGCTCGCCGATCCCAGTGTGGAAGTCGGACGACCCGGCCTACCCGCGGGTGGACGTCTACGGCTCGCTCGAGGATCTGCGGCGCGACTTCGGCGTCGCGGTGACCGACCTGCACCGGCCGGGCGTCGACGAGCTGGTGCGGCCAAACCCCGACGACCCCACCGGCAAGTCGATGATGCGCCGCGTGCCGGAGGTGCTCGACTGCTGGTTCGAGTCGGGCTCGATGCCGTTCGCCCAGGTGCACTACCCGTTCGAAAACCGCGAGTGGTTCGAGCACCACTACCCGGGCGACTTCATCGTCGAGTACATCGGACAGACGCGGGGCTGGTTCTACACCATGCACGTGCTGGCGACCGCGCTGTTCGACCGGCCGGCGTTCCGCAACTGCCTGAGCCACGGCATCCTGCTGGGCGAAGACGGGCGGAAGATGTCCAAGAGCCTGCGCAACTACCCGGACGTGTACGGCGTCTTCAACTCGCACGGCTCCGACGCCATGCGGTGGATGCTGATGTCGTCGCCGGTGCTGCGGGGCGGGGACATGCCGGTGACCGAGAGCGCGATCCGGGACGCCGTGCGGCAGGTGCTGCTTCCACTGTGGAACGTCTGGTACTTCTTCTCGCTCTACGCCAACGCGTCCAACCACGAGGCACGGCGGCGGGTCGACTCCACCCACCTGCTCGACCGCTACGTGCTGGCGAAGACCGGCGAGCTGGTGTCCACGGTGCGGCGGCAGATGGACGAGTACGACATCTCCGGTGCCTGCGCGTCGGTGCGGTCCTATCTGGACGCGCTGACGAACTGGTACGTGCGGCGGTCGCGCGACCGGTTTTGGGGCGGCGACGTCGACGCGTTCGACACGCTGTACACCGTGCTGGAGACGCTCAGCCGGGTGGTGGCGCCGCTGGCGCCGCTGACCGCGGAGGAGATCTGGCGCGGCCTCACCGGTGAGCGCTCGGTGCACCTGACCGACTGGCCGGACGCGGCGGAGTTCCCCGCCGACCACGACCTCGTCGCCGCGATGGACGCGGTGCGCGGGGTCAGCTCGGCGGCGCTGTCGCTGCGCAAGGCGCGGGGCCTGCGGGTGCGGCTGCCGCTGGCGCGGCTGACCGTGGCCACGCCGGCGGCCGGCGCGCTGCGGCCGTTCACCGCCCTCGTCGCCGACGAGGTCAACGTGAAGTCGGTGGAGTTCACCGACGAGCTGTCCTCCTACTGCGAGCAGGTGTTGACCGTCGTACCGAGGGCGCTCGGCCCGCGGGTCGGCGGCGCGGTGCAGCAGGTGATCAAGGCGGTCAAGGCGGGCGACTGGTCGCTCGTCGACGGCCGCCCGGTCGCGGCCGGCGTGGCCCTGGAAGACGGCGAGTACGAGCTGAAGCTCGTGGCCGCTGACGCCGAACACTCGGCGCCGCTCCCCGGCGGCGAGGGCGTGGTGGTCCTCGACACCGCCGTCACACCCGAGCTCGCCGCGGAGGGGCTCGCCCGCGACGTGGTACGCGTCGTGCAGCAGGCCCGCCGCGACGCCCAGCTCGACGTGACCGACCGGGTCGCCGTCTCGCTCGCCGGCTCGCCCGAGGTGGTCGCTGCGGTGGAGGCACACCGCGACTTCGTGGCGGCCGAGGTGCTCGCCACCGACCTCCGCTTCGACTCGGCGGCGGCCGGCTTCGAGGGCGAGGTCGGCGACGGCGAGAAGGTGGCCGTCTCCGTCGCGCGGGTCTGACCGATCGAGGGGTCTCTCAGGTCTCCACGGCCTGAGGGACCCCCGGCGGCCCGCTCAGGGCTGGTCCGGCGGGGTGGGAAATCTCGCCGTCTGCGGGCGGAATGGGCGAAGGGTCCGCCGCTGGAGCAGGTAGAGCGTCACCCAGACCAGCAGGAACGCCGCCGCCCCGCCGACCGCCACCACGGCCGTCGCCGCCTCGGCGGCCTGTAGGCCGATCCCGACCATGGCCGCGGCCACCGCCGCGTTCACCGTCGCGACGATGTTCGGCGTGTTGATCAGGAAGTGCATCCACAGTGAACGCTGGGAGTGGCGCTCCACCATGTAGGTGGCGAACACGCCCCGCTCGTCGTCGTGGTAGCCGGTGCTGAGGTATCGCTCCAGGCCGGGCTCCAGGGCCAGGTAGCCGCGCCGGAGCCGGTTCATCGCCTGCACCAGCTGGAACTCCTCGGCGTTGATGTGCACCAGGCGCACGTAGGCGGCGAGCCCCAGCAGGAACACCACCGGCAGCAGCATCAGCGCCAGCGTCGTGGTCTGCCCGCCGAAGCCGGTCGCGTCGGCCATCAGCGCCAGCGCGATGATCGTGGCGGACAGGGTGGTCAAGAAGACCGTGGCACGGCTCTGCGCCTCGCTCCAGATCAGCGACCGCGACGCGAGCAGGCTCCAGTGCTCGGCCGCCAGGAGCGCCGGGGCGTACTCGCCGAGCGGCTGCTCAGCCGCCGGCGGGCTCGCCGGGCCGGCCGTGGAGTCTTCGTCGGCATCCATCGACGCGACCGTACCCCGGACTACGGCGCGTCGTCGCCGCGGCTGCGCTCCTGCGCAACGATCTCGCGGAGGTCGGGGATCTGGGCGAGCTGCTTGAGCGCCCTGGTCATCCGCACGTTGCCGTGCAGGCGCTCGCGCGTGCGGTGCAGGTAGGCCCAGTAACCGCCGGTGAAGGGGCAGGCGTCCGCGCCCAGACGCTGCTTCGGGTCGTAGCGGCAGCCGGTGCAGAAGTCGCTCGTGCGGTTGATGTGGCCGCCGCTCACCGCGTACGCGTCGGTGGTGACCGCACTGAGCTCGGCGTGGCGGGCCATGCCGACGACGTTGCCGATCATCGCCCACTCGTGGCCGTCGACGAAGGCGCGCTCGAACCAGTCGACGAGGTCGGTCGGCCGCCAGCCGCGCTGCACCGCGTAGTTGCCGAGCACGGCCTGCCGCACCGCGTGGTGGGTCCAGCCCCGGTCGCGCACCGCCGCGAGCGCGGCGGACAGGCAGCGGGCGTGCACCGACTCGGCGTCGAGCGTGGCGAACCAGTCGGGGATGGAGCTCCGGCCACGGGTGTGTGCGCCGGCCGGGTAGCCCGCGTCGAGGTACCAGTACAGGTGCCACAGGTAGTCGCGCCAGCCGATCACCTGGCGGACGAAGCGCTCCACGCTGGACAGTGGGGCGTGGCCCGCCCGAAACTCCTCCTCCGCCTGGCGCACGGCCGGCAGCGGCTCCAGCAGCCCCATGTTGAACGATGTGGACAGTCCACTGTGGCTGAGCCAGGGATCGTCGGCGAGCATGTCGTCGGCCCGGCCGAAGTGCGGCAGCCGGTGGATGAGGAAGTGCTGCTGCCGGTACAGCGCCTCGTCGCGGGTGGCCGGAAACCGGCGCGGGCCGTCACGCCCGATGAACTCGATGCCCTCCGCGGCCCACCGGTCGAGGTCGTCGCGGACCTCGGCGTCGATGTCGTCCTCGACCGGCGCGGGCGGTGGCGGCAGCTCGGTCGGGCGCGGGACGTCGGCGAACCGGGCCTGCCAGCGGCCGCCGGCCGGCTCGTCGCCATCCATGAGCACGCGGTGGGCCTGGCGGGCGTGGCGGTAGAAGTCGTCGAGCCGGGCCGCGCCGCGCCGGCCGTCGGCCCAGGCGGCGAAGTCTTCGTGGCTGGTGACGAAGCCGCGCGGCGGCAGCACGGTCACCTTCTCCTGGGCGCGGACGAAATCACGGGCCCGGCGGGAGGTCGGGTGGCACACCTCGACCACCTCGCCGTAGCGGCGCAGTGCCTCGCGGTAGGTCTCGGTCTTGAGGTGCAGAGCGCGATCGCCCAACTCGGCGGCGCGGTGGCGGATCGCGGAGAGGACCAGGTGCGCCTTTTGCCGATGGAAGGCACGACGACGGAAGACCGCCTTGGACTCGATCAACAACACCGGCTGGTGCGCCCCGTCGAGGAAGTGCGGCCCCAGCTGGTCAGCGAAGAGCCATCGCCGCATGTCCAGATTCTGCCTCGTAATGCCTGGTTGTGGCCATCCGGACGCCCCATTGATTACCTGTCGGTTTTCACTCGCTCCTGACTACCGACTACCCGCGGCTGACGATCGTGCCGCGGAGGCGCTCCAGGAGGGCGGCGCTGTCGTCGACCGAGCGGCGGGTGAAGACCCCGGTGGCCAGGCTGCCGTGGTCGGCCCACCCGCACACGGCCACCACGGCCTGGCCGTCTTTGCCCACGCCGCAGCGCAGGTACTCGCCGCGGGTGCCGGTGTCGATCGACTTCACCTGCCGCAGCCCGTAGCGCTCGCTAAGCCTGCTGATCTCCTTTTCCAGGTCGGACTCGGGGGAGAAGCGGAAGCCGGTGGTGCCGAAGAGCGTCACCCGCTTGCCGGCGCCGTCCGCGTACACCCCGGCGAAAGTGTCTTCGGCGAGCATGTGCGTGCCGCGCAGGTCGGCCTTCAGCTGGGTGGCGACCCGACGGCTGGCCGCGTCGTCGCGGAGGTCGAGGTCGGAGACCTCGGCGGGCAGGGACGCGGAGGCCGGGTACTGCTCCCACATCGGCTTGCCGAAGTACGCCGGGCAGCCGCAGCAGCAGGCGAGCGTGAAGAGCAGGAGCACCCACGGCCACTTGCGCCGGCGCCGCCGGACCGCGACCGGCACGTACCCCTGCGGGGGCCGCCAGCCGGGCGGTGGTGCCTGTGGCGGCGGTGGTGGTGGCGGGCCCCGGCGCGACTTCTGCTTTTTGGTCTTGGGCGGCTTGCGCACGTCGGGCAGCGCCTGGCGGACCTGCCGGGCGGGGAGGTTCGCGGGTGGCGGCGGTGGTGGGGGCGGCGGCGCCGCTGCCGGCCGCCGGGCCACGGGCGGCGGCGGTGGTGCGGGTGGGAGCGCCGGCGGCGGCGCGTGGGGCACGTCCAGCAGGGTCTGCGGGTACGGCTGGTCGAGCGGGTCGGCGTCGGCCCAGGGGTCGACCGGTGCGCCGCTCTCGTACGCCCGGCGCTCCTCCTCCGGCAGCTGCATGGTCGGGTCGCGAGGCGGTGGCGACGGCGCCAGACCGGGCGCTTCCAGGTCGTGGACCGTGGCGAGCCAGCGCTTGCGCTTCTTCTCGGTGGGCGGCGGCACGGCGGCGGAGCCGGACCACCGCGGTGGCTCCTTGCGGGTGGGCTTGAGGCCGCTCACGCCATCGTCGTCGGCGGGCGGAGTCACGGCCGTCGGCTCGTCCTCCCGGGGCTCCGGTCGGGTGGGGTCGGGATCCGATCCCGGCATCTTTCCGTGCACTCCCTCCACAACGCCTCGTGACTCCTCCGAGGCTAATACCGCGGCACCACCCGCCGGGGTGCCGCGTATTCTGGGCAATCCGGGGTCCCCGGGGAAACGTGGAGCGAAGCGGAGCGTTTTGGGGTGGACCTTGGAGCGCACCCAGGAGGTTACGTGAGCGTCCCGTCCGTCTTTCCGCAGCTGGAGCAGTTGCTGCCGCGTATCAGCAAGCCGATCCAGTACGTCGGCGGCGAGCTTGGCGCGGTCGTCAAAGACTGGGACTCGGCGACCGTGCGGTGGGCGCTGATGTACCCGGACGCGTACGAGGTGGGCCTGCCCAACCAGGGCGTCCAGATCCTGTACGAGGTGCTCAACGAGCTGCCCGACGTGCTGGCCGAGCGCACCTACGCGGTCTGGCCCGACCTCGAGCGGCTGATGCGTGAGCACGGCGTGCCGCAGTTCACGGTCGACGCGCACCGGCCGGTCGGCGCCTTCGACCTGATGGGCGTCTCGTTCGCCACCGAGCTGGGCTACACCAACCTGCTCACCGCGCTCGACCTGGCCGGCATCCCGCTCCACGCCCGTGACCGCACTATGGCCCACCCGGTGGTGGTGGCCGGCGGGCACGCGGCGTTCAACCCCGAGCCGATCGCCGACTTCGTCGACGCGGCGGTGCTCGGCGACGGCGAGGAAGCCGTCCTGGAGATCACCAAGATCGTCCGGCAGTGGAAGGTCGAGGGCTGCCCGGGCGGCCGCGACGAGCTGCTGCTGCGCCTCGCCCGCACCGAGAGCGTGTACGTGCCGCGCTTCTACGATGTCGACTACCTGCCCGACGGCCGGATCCAGCGGGTGGTGCCAAACCGGGCGGACGTGCCATTTCGGGTACACAAGCGCACGACCATGAACCTCGACGAGTGGCCCTACCCGAAAAAGCCGCTGGTCCCGCTCGCCGAGACCGTCCACGAGCGATACGCGGTGGAGATCTTCCGGGGGTGCACGCGCGGGTGCCGGTTCTGCCAGGCCGGCATGATCACGCGGCCGGTGCGCGAGCGGTCGATCACGACGGTCGGGCAGATGGTCAAGGAGGGGCTGGAGTTCTCCGGCTTCTCCGAGGTGGGGCTGCTCTCGCTCTCGTCCGCCGACCACTCCGAGATCGGCGACATCTGCTCCGGGCTCGCGCAGCAGTACGAGGGCACCAACGTCTCGCTCTCGCTCCCCTCGACCCGGGTCGACGCGTTCAACATCACGCTGGCCCAGGAGCTGTCCCGCAACGGGCGGCGCACCGGGCTCACGTTCGCCCCGGAGGGCGGCTCCGAGCGGATCCGCAAGGTGATCAACAAGATGGTGTCGGAGGAAGACCTCATCCGCACCGTCGTCACCGCGTACAGCAACGGCTGGCGCCAGGTGAAGCTCTACTTCATGTGCGGCCTGCCCACCGAGACCGACGACGACGTGCTCCAGATCGCCCGCCTCGCGCACGAGGTGATCAAGGCCGGGCGGGCCGCCACGGGTTCGAAGGACATCCGCTGCACGGTGTCGATCGGCGGGTTCGTGCCCAAGCCGCACACGCCGTTCCAGTGGGCCTCGATGTGTACCCCGGAAGTGATCGACAGCCGACTGCGAAAGCTGAAGGCCGAGATCAACTCGGACCGGTCGCTGGGCCGGGCGATCGGCTTCCGCTACCACGACGGCGAACCCTCGCTGATCGAAGGGCTGCTCTCCCGCGGTGACCGGCGCGTCGGCGCGGTCATCCGCCAGGTGTGGGAGCAGGGTGGTCGATTCGACGGGTGGAGCGAGCACTTCTCGTACCAGCGCTGGGTCGACGCGGCCGCCGCGGTGCTGCCCGCCTTCGGCGTCGACCTCGACTGGTACACGACCCGCGAGCGGGACGAGACCGAGGTGCTGCCCTGGGATCACCTCGACTCCGGCCTCGACAAAGACTGGCTCTGGCAGGACTGGCAGGATTCGCTGTCCGAGTACGAGCAGGACGACTGCCGCTGGACCCCGTGCTTCGACTGCGGCGTCTGCCCGGCGATGGACACCGAGATCCAGATCGGTCCCACCGGCCGCAAGCTGCTGCCGCTGACGCCAGTCGCCACCGCGCGCTGACCCGAGGAGCTATCCGATCAGCAGGAAACCACAGCCGGAAGGGGGCCAGGCGCCGGTCGTGCAGCGGATCCGGATCCGGTACGCCAAGCGTGGCCCGCTCCGGTTCACCTCGCACCGCGACTTCGCCCGCGCGTTCGAGCGGGCGGTACGCCGGGCCGGAGTGCCGATCGCCTTCTCGCAGGGCTTCACCCCGCACCCCAAGATCTCGTACGCCTCGGCAGCGCCGACCGGGGTGGCCAGCGAGGCGGAGTACCTGGAGATCGGCCTCCAGGCGGCGACCGACCCGGCCGTGGTCCGCGAGTCGCTCGACGCCGCCCTCTCGCCCGGCCTGGACGTGCTCGACGCGGTCGAGGCGCGGCCGGGCACCAGCCTCGCCGACCGGATCGACGCCTCGTCGTGGCGGATCGAGCTCCCCGGTGTCGCACCCGACACGCTGGGGCACGCGGTGGCCGCGTTCACGGCCGCCGAGGAGGTGCTCGTGGAGCGCCTCACAAAGCAGGGCCGCCGCACGTTCGACACGCGCGGGGCAGTGGCCGCCATCTCTGTGATCTCTCAGTCGGCGGCACCTAGCGAGGTCACGGCCGTACCGTGTGCGATACTCGACCTAGTCGTACGGCAGGTCACCCCGTCCGTACGGCCCGATGACGTTCTTGCCGGCCTCCGCGTGGTGGCCGACCTGGAGCCGCCGGTGCCCCCTCGGGCGACCCGGCTGGCGCAGGGCACGCTGACCGCGCAGGGGGCGATCGTCGATCCGTTGGAGGCGGATCGCGACGAGATACCCATCGGTGAACGCTAGCCGGCCTCCGGCCAGCGCTCAGCAGGCAGACTTCGGTGGCCAGCCCGAGAGGGCGAGCCGCCGGAAACACTTTGCGGCGACCCTGCGTGGCAGCGCTCACCCGCGCCCGGGGCCGCCAGAACTGGAGAACGCCCATGCTCGACAACGAGCCAGAGGGCGGTGACCGGACCGGTTCAGAGCCGGCCGGCGATACCGCCGAAAGCAGCACCCCTACCAAGCGCACCCGGACAACCCGGCGCAAGGCGGCCGAGCCCGCCGAGCCGGGCACGGAGGCGGCCACACCGACCCGGAGGCGGCGCAAGGCGGTCGTACCGGATGAATCGGACGCGGCGCCACAAGTCGTGGCGGAAGCCGCGCCGGTTGTCGAAGAGGCCGCCCCGGCCAAGACCACGCGTACCAGGCGGAAGAAGGCAGCCCCCGCGGCCGAGCCGCTGACCGAGCCGGCCGCCGAGGCCGTGGTTACCGAGCCGGCGGAGGTCGAGGCGCCCCCCGCCGAAGAGTCGTCGAGCCGGCGCCGCCGGGCCGCGCTGTCCGCACCGACCGTGCTCTTCATGCCGCCCGAGGTGGAGGACCAGCCGCCCGCCAAGGCCACCCGCAAGGCGCGCGCGGAGAAGGTCGTGGAGCCCGCCGCCGAGCCCGAGCCCGCCCCCGTGGCGGCCGCCACCGAGGAGGCCACCGAGACCGCCGAGCCCTCGCGCCGGCGGCGCCGCGGACGGCGTACCACCGAAACGGTGGACGCGGAGCCGGAGGTCACCGCGGAGAGCACCACCGCGGAGGCCGAGGAAGACGAGGAAGACGACGAGGACGAAGACGCCGCCGGCCGCCGCCGGCGGCGCCGTGGTCGGCGTGGCCGGGGCCGCGGGCGCGGCCCCGCCGACGACGAGGCCGACGAGGACGAGGCCGCGGCCGAGGCGGCCGACGAGGAGGACGACGAGGACGACGACGGCGAGCCGCTGACCCGCCGCCGGCGCCGGCGGCGCCGCAAGGGCTCCAGCGAGGTCGACTCGGGCGCCGACGACGGCGTGCCCACGGTCGTCAAGATCCGCGAACCGCGGCGCGGCTCCGACGAGGTGCAGGGCGTCTCCGGCTCGACCCGCCTCGAGGCCAAGCGCCAGCGCCGCCGCGACGGGCGCGAGCAGCGCCGCACCCGCCCGCCGATCCTGAGCGAGTCGGAGTTCCTGGCCCGCCGCGAGGCGGTCGACCGGGTCATGGTCGTGCGCCAGCGCGGCGACCGCACCCAGATCGCCGTGCTCGAAGACGGCGTGCTGGTCGAGCACTACGTGACCCGCGCCTCGGCCGGCACGATGGCCGGCAACGTCTACCTCGGCAAGGTGCAAAACGTCCTGCCCAGCATGGAGGCGGCCTTCGTCGACGTGGGGCGCGGGCGCAACGCCGTGCTGTACGCGGGCGAGGTCAACTGGGACGCCACCGGCCTGGAGGGGCGGGCCCGCTCGATCGAGCAGGCCCTGCGGTCCGGCGACTCGGTGCTCGTGCAGGTCACCAAGGACCCGATCGGCCACAAGGGCGCGCGCCTCACCAGCCACATCGCCCTCTCCGGGCGACACCTCGTGTACGTGCCGCACGGCAACGCCTCCGGCATCAGCCGCAAACTGCCCGACAACGAGCGCAAGCGCCTGCGTGACGTGCTCAAGAAGCTCGTGCCGGACGGCGCCGGCGTGATCGTTCGCACCGCCGCCGAGGGCGCCAGCGAAGACGAGCTGGCCCGCGACGTCAAGCGCCTCCAGGCGCAGTGGGAGGAGATCCAGGCGCGGGCCGCCGAGGGTGGCGCTCCGGCGCTGCTCTACGAGGAGCCCGACCTGGTCATCCGGGTCGTCCGCGACCTGTTCAACGAAGACTTCCGCGAGCTCGTGGTGCAGGGCGACGGCGCGTACGACATGGTCGAGTCGTACCTGCAACACGTCTCGCCCGACCTCGTCGCGCGGCTGCGGCGGCACGCCGGTGCGGTCGACGTCTTCGCCGAAAAGCGGATCGACGAGCAGATCCTCAAGGGGCTCGACCGCAAGGTGTTCCTGCCCTCCGGCGGCCACCTGGTCATCGACCGCACCGAGGCGATGACGGTCATCGACGTCAACACCGGCAAGTACACCGGCGCGGGCGGCAACCTCGAGGAGACCGTCACCCGCAACAACCTGGAGGCGGCCGAGGAGATCGTGCGCCAGCTGCGGCTGCGCGACCTGGGCGGCATCGTCGTGATCGACTTCATCGACATGGTGCTGGAGTCCAACCGCGAGCTCGTGCTGCGCCGCCTCACCGAATGCCTCGGGCGCGACCGCACCAAGCACCAGGTCACCGAGATCACCTCGCTCGGCCTCGTGCAGATGACCCGCAAGCGGATCGGCGCGGGGCTGCTGGAGGCGTTCAGCGAGACCTGCGAGCACTGCAAGGGTCGTGGGCTGATCATCCACACCGAGCCGGTGCCGGTGAAGAACCCCTCGGGCTCGTCCAACTCCGGGGCCGGCGACAAGGTCAAGGCGGTCGCGGCGGCGCCGCGCACCGAGCCGCCGGCCAACGGCGCCTCGGGCGTGACCAGCGGGCGCCGGCGGGGTCGCAAGGGCGCCGCCACCTCCGTCTCGGCCGAGCCGGTCGAGGCGGCGCCGGCTTTCGACGAGGACGAGACGATGGGGTACGACCTGTCGCGCTACGAAACCGCGTTGGAGGAGGACGTGCCGGTGGTGACCGAGGCGGTCGAGCCGTTGCGCCTGGCCGGCCCGGACGACCCCGACGCGTTCGACGAGGAAGACGACGCCGAGGAGGCCGGCGGCTCGGGTGGCCGGCGGCGCACCCGGCGCGGTGGTGCCCGGCGGCGTACCCGCCCGTAGGCTCTGCCCCATGGGTCGATCCCCTCTGCTGGCGGTCGTAGTCGCACTCGTATTGGCGGGGGCGGGGTGTTCGGCTGATCGGCCGGACGCCTCGCCATCCGCGTCGGCCTCGGGTGGCGGTGCTTCCGTGGCGCCGGACCCGACGCCGGCCGCGACCGGCGGCTCCCCGGACGTGACCGAGACCGGGCCGGCCGCCGGCAACGCCAAGCAGGTGTGCGCCGACGCGCTGGCGGCCAGTGGCAAGGGGGTCACGACGTTCCTGGCCGAGCTGGGCAAGATGCTCAAGGCGGCCGGGGAGGGCGACGGCAAGGCCGAGTACGAGGCCCGGCAGAAGGCCGAGGCGGCACTCGCCACGTGGTCCAACGCGATGAAGGAGCAGGCGGCCAAGGCCACCGACGGGCGGCTGCGGACGGTGCTCACCGAGATCGGCAACGAGGTCGGCACGATGCGCGCCGACATCGACAGCGTCAACAGTGCCAAGCTCGACCAGCTCCAGCAGCGCCTCGACACCTTGTGCGCCAGCTGATTTGGTCCGGCGCGGGTGGGTGACGTATTCTTGCCGGTGGCGCACGTTGAGTGCGCCCGGTTTTTGTGCCCGTAAATCATCCGCTTAGCGACAGGGAGTCCGCGTCCGATGTACGCGATCGTCAAGACCGGCGGCAAGCAGTACAAGGTCGCCGAGGGCGACGTGATCGAGGTCGAGAAGCTCGTCGGCGAGCCCGGCGATGCGGTGACGCTCCCCGCGCTGCTCCTCGTCGACGGTGACGACCTGGTCACCGACGCGGCCAAGCTGGCGAAGGTCTCGGTCTCCGCCGAGATCGCCGCCCACACCAAGGGCCCGAAGATCCGGATCCACAAGTTCAAGAACAAGACCGGTTACCACAAGCGCCAGGGCCACCGTCAGCCGCTGACCCAGGTCAAGGTGACCGGCATCTCGAGCGGGAAGTAAGGACGAGGCGACATGGCTCACAAAAAGGGTGCCTCCAGCTCGCGCAACGGTCGCGACTCGGAGGCAAAGCGCCTCGGCGTGAAGCGTTTCGGCGGGCAGGTCGTCAGCGCGGGTGAGATTCTGATCCGCCAGCGCGGCACCAAGTTCCACCCCGGCGACCTGGTCGGCCGCGGCGGCGACGACACGCTCTTCGCGCTGGCGGCGGGTTCGGTCCAGTTCGGCACCAAGCGCGGGCGCAAGACCGTCAGCATCGTGCCGGTGCAGCAGTAACAGCGTCAGCTTCCGAAGCGGGCCGGGCTGGTGTCCGGCCCGCTTCGTCGTGTTTGTTGAAAGGATAGGGACGTGGCGACCTTCGTCGACCGGGTCACGCTGCACCTCCAGGCGGGTGACGGTGGGCACGGTTGCGTCTCCATCCACCGGGAGAAGTTCAAGCCGTTCGGCGGTCCTGACGGCGGCGACGGCGGGCACGGCGGCAGCGTGTCGTTCGTCGTCGACCCGCAGGTGCACACGCTGCTCGACTTCCACTTCCGGCCGCACGTCAAGGCGGAAAACGGCAAGGGCGGGCAGGGCTCCAACCGTGACGGCGCCAAGGGTGCCGACCTGGTGTTGAAGGTGCCGGACGGCACGGTGGTGCAGACCACGGGCGGCGAGACGATCGCCGACCTGGTCGGCGCCGGCACGACGATCGAGATCGCGCGCGGCGGCCGGGGCGGGCGGGGCAACGCGGCGCTCGCCAGCTCCCGCCGCAAGGCGCCGGGCTTCGCGGAGCTTGGCGAGCCCGGCGACCGGCTCGACGTGGTGCTGGAGCTGAAGAGCGTCGCCGACGTCGGCTTGGTCGGCTTTCCGTCGGCGGGCAAGTCGTCGCTGATCTCCGTGATCTCCGCGGCCAAACCCAAGATCGCCGACTACCCGTTCACCACGCTCGTGCCCAACCTCGGCGTGGTGCGGGTGGACGACAGCACGTTCACCATCGCCGACGTGCCAGGGCTTATCCCGGGCGCGGCGACGGGCAAGGGCCTCGGGCTCGAGTTCCTGCGCCACATCGAGCGGTGCGCCGTGCTCGTGCACGTGGTCGATGCCGCCACGCTGGAGCCGGGCCGTGACCCGCTCAGCGACATCGACGCGATCGAGGCGGAGCTCGCCGAGTACGGAGGGCTCGCCGACCGCCCCCGCCTGGTGGTGCTCAACAAGATCGACGTGCCGGACGCCCGCGACCTCGCCGAGATCACCCGCCCCGACATCGAGGCGCGCGGGCTGCCCGTCTACGAGGTGAGCACGGCGACGCGCGAGGGGCTCAAGGAGCTGACGTACGCGCTGGCCGGCCTGGTGCGGCAGGCCCGTGAGCTGGCGCCCGCGCCCGAGCCGACCCGCATCGTGATCCGCCCGACGGCGGTCGACGACGCCGGGTTCACGGTCACCGAGGAGGACGGGGCGTACGTCGTACGCGGCCCGCGGCCCGAGCGGTGGGTGCGGCAGACCAACTTCGACAACGACGAGGCGGTGGGCTTCCTCGCCGACCGGCTGGAGCGGCTCGGCGTCGAGGAAGCGCTGGCCAAGGCCGGCGCCGAGCCTGGCGACCTGGTGCGGATCGGCGCGCGGGAGTTCGACTGGCAGCCGACCGCCGGGGCCTACACGTCCGGCCCGCGGGGCACCGACATCCGGCTGGAGGAGCCCTCGACCCGGGCCACCGCGGCGGAGCGCCTGGCCGCGCACCAGGCCCGCCAGCCCCAACGCGACCCGACCAGCGGCGCCGTTTTGGAGTCGGACTCCACGGACGAATAGTGTCCGTATCCGGTCCACATGCACGAAACCTGTCGGAAATCGCGTCCGGCTACTTTGGACTGGTGTTGATAGAAGCCCGCCCCGTCGATGACGCCGAGTTGGGCACATTGATTACGGCGTTGCAGCGGGAGCTCCGCGAGGCCGGCGGCGGGCTGGATCCCACGTTCGGAGACGGTGCCCAGCATCTCGTCGGCGTGGTCGACGGGCGGGCCGTGGCATGCGGCGCGCTCCAGCCTCTCGACAAGCAGGTCGGCGCCATCCGCCGGATGTACGTGCGGCCCGCCTTCCGGGGCCGGGGCATCGCGCGCCAGATGCTCGCCGCCCTGGAGGAGATGGCCCTCGACGCGGGGCACGTGGTGCTGCGCCTGGAGGCGGCTGTTTACCTTCCGGCCGCTTTGGCGCTGCTCCGCTCGGCCGGCTACGGCGAGACGCCCGCGCACGGCTTCGAAAAGCGCATCCTCGTCGCCGCCTGACCCCGCCGGCCGCCCGGCCCCGATGGCGTGCGGGCTCAGGGACGGGGGTCACCGGACACGAGTGTCCGTGGCGAAAACATGCCCCTCCAGGGGCCAAAAATCGCCACGGACGTACAGCCGCCCTCCGCTGTTGGGCGCGCACACCTCGCCGGCCCGGAGGGCCGGCGCAGCCGGCGGGGTGAGCGTGAGCAACAGCGGACGGGTGAGGCCGCGGGAGCAGCGGTCTGGGGCCACGACGGACATCGCGGTAGCTCACATCTTCGGGATTGGGCTTCGGGGTCACGAAGGCAGAAGCCGCCGGGAAGGAGCGTCAGCCGCCGACCGCGGCCGGCGCGGTGTCCTGCTCGCGCTCGGCGGCGCGGGCGCGGCGGCGGATGAGGAGGCAGGAGAGTGCCGCCGTGGCGAGGATCACCAGCGGGAGGATCAGCGTCAGCCGCATCGCGTGGGTGAAGCCGTCCCGGAAAGCCCTCTCCGCGGCCCCGGCGATCACCTGCCGCACCTGGTCGGGAAGGCCGGGCGGCAGCGGCACGCCGGTCTGCCCCGCGCCGACGTGCAGGCTGCCCGTGCTGGCGTTGCTGAAACCGTCGACGAACTGGTCGCGGTACCGCTGGGGCAGCGTCCCGGCCTCGTTTCGGGCGGCCTGGGGCAGGTCGGTCGCCAGCCGGGCTTGCAGCAGCGCGCCGACGGCCGCCGAGCCGATCACGCCGCCGAGCTGGCGGCTGGTGTTGATCAGGCCGGAGGCGGCGCCGGCGACCTGCGGCGCGATGTCGCGCATCGCGATCGTCTGGAGCGGCGCGAAGGTCATGCCGAGGCCGACGCCGGCGACGAGCAGGCCGGGCAGCAGGCTCCACTGCCCGGCGTCGGCCCGGGCCAGCCAGACCACCAGCCCCATGCCGACCGACCACAGCGTGAGCCCGGTGAACAGGATCCACTTGCCGCCCATCCGGTCGGCGGCGCGCCCGGCGAACGGGGCGATCACCATCGAGAGCAGCGACATCGGCGCCACCGCGACGCCGGCTTGCAGCGCGCTCAGCCCGATCACCGACTGGAGGTAGATGACCAGGGGCAGGAAGAGCCCGAGCATGCCGAACGCGATGGCGCCGACAACCCAGTTCATCAGCGAGAAGTTTCGGTCCGAGAAGATCGAGAAGGGGACGAGCGGCTCCTGCGCCCGGGTCATGTACTGGTGGACGAAGAAGGCCACCATCACCAGCACGCCGGCGCCGATCACCTCCGGGATCGTGATCGGCCCCCACACGTCGCCCCAGTGGTGTGACTCGCCCTCGATCAGCCCGTAGGTGATGAGGAAAAGCCCGACCGTGGCCAGCAGGGTGCCGGTCCAGTCGAGCCGGTGGCGGCGGTTGAGCTTGAGGTTTGGCATCACGACCGCGGCGAGGGCGATGGTGACCGCGCCGACCGGCACGTTGACGAAGAAGATCCACTCCCAGCCCCAGTCGGTGACCAGGTAGCCGCCGAGCGTCGGGCCGGTGACCGTCGCGACGCCGGCCACGCCGCCCCAGATGCCGAACGCGGCGCCGCGCTTTTCCGGCGGGAAGATCACCGTGATCACCGAGAGCGTCTGCGGGGTGAGCAGCGCGCCGCCCACGCCCTGTACGACGCGGGCGGCCACGAGCTGCCCCGGGCTGGTGGCGAACCCGCACGCGGCCGAGGCCAGCGTGAACACCACCAGGCCGACGATGAACAGCTGCTTGGGGCCATACAGGTCACCGAGCCGGCCGGCGGTGATCAGGAGGATGGCGTAGACCAGCACGTAGGCGTTGACGATCCACAGGATCTGGTCGAGCGACGCGTCGAGGCTGGCGCTCATGTCCGGGATCGCGATGTTGACGATCGTGGTGTCGAGCAAGATCATGAAGAAGCCGAGGCAGAGCGTGGCGAGGACCAGCCAGGGGCTGTGCTGCCGTTCAGCGGCGTCCTGAGACTTGCTCATGGCCCATGCGTACCCCATCTCGGCGGCGTCACGCGATCAATCCCACTGCCTTGCGCGCCCGGTGCACCGTGTCGGCGGTCACCTCCCGGGCCCGCTCCGCGCCGTCGGCGAGCACCCTCCGCACGTACCCCGGATCGCGCGAGAGCTCGGTGAAACGGGCCTGGACCGGCCGGACGGTGGCTACCACGGCCTCGGCGGCGGCGCGCTTGAGCGCGCCGTACGACGTGAAGCCGGACGCGAGCGCGGCGGGTGACCCGCCCGCGCAGCCGGCGAGGATCTCCAGCAGGTTTGCCACGCCCGGCCTGGCATCGGGCTCGTAGCTGACCGTGTCACCCGAATCGGTGACCGCCCGCATCACCTTTCGCTCGATCACCTCAGGCGGGTCGAGCACGAAGAGCGTGCCCGCCGCACCCCTGGACTTGCTCATCTTCGCGCTCGGGTCCGACAGATCCATCACCCGCGCGGCGACCTCGGGTTTCACCGCGCGTGGCACCACGAACGTCTGTCCATAGTGGGTGTTGAACCGGGTCGCCACGTCGCGCGCCAGCTCCACGTGCTGGCGCTGGTCGTCGCCGACCGGCACCTCCGCCGTGTCGTGCAGCAGGATGTCGGCCGCCATCAGCACGGGATACGTGAGCAGGCTCAGCCGGGTGCTCCGCCCCCGCCCGCGCTCCTTGAACTGGATCATGCGATGCGCCTCGCCGTAGCGGGTGGCGCACTCCAGCAGGTAGTGCAGCTCGGTGTGTTCGGGCACCTGGGATTGCAGGTAGAAGAGGCTCCGGTCCGGGTCGACGCCGGCGGCGAGCAGCAGCGTCGCCACCTCGAGCGTGAGCTGGCGCAGCTCGCCCGGATCGTGGGGCATGGTCATCGCGTGCAGGTCGGCCACGAAGGTCACCGGTCGCGTCCGCCGCTGCGCGGCGACGACCGGACGGACGGCGCCGAGCAGGTTGCCGAGGTGGAGGTGGCCGGTGGGCTGGAAACCGGTGAGGGTCGCGGTGGTCGTCATGACGAGCTCCTTTTCTGGGTACTGGAGCCGCCCTTCTCCGGGCACGCGAAACGGCCGCCCGGAGGGGCGGCCGTCGAGTGTCTGGGTCTGCGTGAACGCGTGTGGGCCGCCCGTCAGGCGGTCCACCAGCCGAGGTGCCGGAGCGTCGTACGCATGTCGTCAACAGTAGCAGGGGGCCAGGTGCTGGCCCCTGTGTTGGCTCCTCCGGTGGGGCGTGGGGGTGGGCTTTGCTGGTGGTCGGTTCGAAGGGGCATGGCCGGGCCGCGACGGGCCCGGATAGCAGCCGGGCGCCCGTCTCGGCTCGACCAGGCCCGCGCACCCAGGCCGTGGTGGCCGGAAATTCCGGAGGTGGGTTGTGGCGCTTCAGGAGTTCGTGCTCGTGGTGGCGGGCGTGCCGGGTAAGGCCGTCCTGCGGTCGTGCGAGGGGCTCGCCCCGGCACCGGGCTTCCGTGAGGGCGTCGGCGCGGTGGTGGTCCGGCGGCACGCGCCCGGCCTGGCGGAGGCGGTCACGGCGGCCGTGCGCGACGTCGAGTCGGCCGGGCTGCGCCCGGTGCGGGTGGCCGCCGGCGACTGGGTCACGCTCGCCGACGTCGCGGCCCGGATCGGGCGGTCCCGCGAGATCGTGCGGCTGTGGTCGGTCGGGCGGCAGGGCCCGGGTGGCTTTCCGCCGCCGCTCAACCCGGGGTGCGAGACGTCGTTCTACAGCTGGGCCGAGATCGTGCAGTGGCTGCGCCGCCGGATGGGATACGAGCTGCCCGACGAGGAGCCGGTGCTCGTCGCGATGAACCTCGCGCTCCAGCTGCGCCGGCTCGCGCCCCGGATCAGCGGCATGCACGCGGTGCGCGAGCTCGTGGGATGAGCGCGGCCGTCAGTCGATGTCAAACTCGCCGTCCTGGGCGCCGCCCACGAAAGCGTCCCACTCGTCCTTGGTGAAGACCAGCACCGGGCCGTCCGGCTCACCCGCGTTGCGCAGTCCGATGAGGTCGTCGACGAAGGCGACCTCGACCGCGCTCTCCGACTCGTCGCCCTTGGCCCGCTGCCACACCGCCCGGCTCAGGTCGAAATCACCCTTGGGGTGCTGGGCCATCGCGTACTCCTTTGTCCTGGCCCTCGCTGCGCTCGTCGCGCGAGGGCGGTTCGCGAGGAAGGCTATACCGCGCGTGATCGGGCAGGATGAGCGGATGCGAAGCCTCACCCGGGCCGAGGCGGCCGAGCGAGCAGAGCTGCTCACCGTCGAGTCGTACACCGTGGAGCTGGACGTGACCGGCGGTCCAGAGCGGTTCCACTCCGTCGTGACGGTGCGGTTCCGCGCGGCTCGGGCGGGCGCCTCGACGTTCGCCGAGATCAGGCCGGCCGAGCTGCGATCGGCGCGGCTCAACGGCACCGCGCTCGACATAGCCACGCTCGACGGCAACAGGCTGACGCTGCCCGGGCTCGCCGAGGCCAACGAGCTGGTGGTCGAGGCCGAGATGGCGTATTCCAACACCGGCGAAGGGCTGCACCGCTTCGTCGATCCGGCCGACGGCGAGACCTACCTGTACGCGATGTCCTTCCTGGACGCCGCACAGCGGATCTTCGCCTGCTTCGACCAGCCCGACCTCAAGGCGCCGCTCACCCTCTCCGTGCGCGCGCCGGAGGGCTGGCTCGTGGCGGCAAACGGGGCGAGCGACGGCGCCGGGCGGTTCGTGACCACGCCGCCGCTGGCCACCTACTTCATGTCGCTGATCGCCGGGCCTTACCACGCGCGCCACGACGAGCATGACGGCATCCCGCTCGGGCTCTTCTGCCGGCGTTCGCTCGCGGCCCACCTCGACAAGGACGCCGAAGAGATCTTCGCGATCACCAAGGCGTGCTTCGACCGGTTTCACGAGCTCTTCGGGGTGCGCTACCCGTTCGGCAAGTACGACCAGGCGTTCGTGCCGGAGTTCAACGCGGGCGCGATGGAAAACCCGGGCCTGGTGACGTTCCGCGACGATTACCTCTTCCGCTCGGCGGTGACCGACGGCGACCGCGAGTGGCGCGCCGTGGTGATCGCGCACGAGATGGCACACCAGTGGTTCGGCGACCTGGTGACCATGCGGTGGTGGGACGATCTCTGGCTCAACGAGTCCTTCGCGGAGTACCTCGGGGTGCGGGTGACCGCCGAGTCGACCCGCTTCGACCGGGCGTGGACCACGTTCGGCCTGCGGCGCAAGGCTTCCGGCTACGCCGCCGACCAGCGCCCGTCCACCCATCCGGTGGCGCCGGAGGACGTCGTCGACGCGGCGCACGCGCTGCTCAACTTCGACGGCATCTCGTACGCCAAGGGCGCCTCGGTGCTCCGCCAGCTTGTCGCCTCGCTGGGCGACGAGGCGTTCTTCGCCGGCCTGCGGGCGCACTTCGCCGCCCACCGGTTCGGCAACGCGACGCTCGCCGACCTGCTCGCCGCGCTCTCCGCGGCCAGCGGTCGCGACCTGAGCGGCTGGGCCGACGTGTGGCTGCGGCGGTCGGGCGTCGACACGCTGCGCATCGACGTGGCCACTGTGGATGGTCGATACCAGAGCGTCCACATCGCACAGACGGGCGCGCCCCGGCCACACCGGGTGGGCCTCGGCGTGTACGACGGATCGGTGCTGCGCCGGGTGGTGCCCGTCGACGTCGCGGGCGAGCGCACCTCCGTGGCCGAGCTGGCCGGCGAGCCGGTGGCCGATCTGCTGCTCGTCAACTCCGGCGACCTGACGTTCGCCAAGGTGCGCCTCGACGCCGCGTCGGGCGCCGCGGCCACGCGGATCCTGCCGGGGCTCGACGACTCGCTCGACCGTGCCGTGCTGTGGTCCACCGTCGTCGACTCGGTACGCGACGGCGAAAGCTCACCCGCCGACCTCGTCGCGCTCGTGGTGACCGCGCTGCCGCTGGAGACCGAGCCCGTGGTGGTCGAAGGGGTGCTGGGCATGGCTCGTGACCTGCTCGACCGCTACCTCGATCCGGTGCCGCGGGAGATCGCGCTCCAGCCGGTGGCGATGGCCTGCGACCGGCTGCTCACCAGCGCGCCGCCCGGCGGGTCGCTCCAGCTCGCCGCGGCGCGTGGGCTGATCGAGGCGAGCACCGACGCGCGCCGCCTCGCCGGCTGGCTCAAGCGCAAGGGCGTGCCCGAGGGGCTGCGGATCGACACCGACCTGCGGTGGGCCCTGTGCTACCGGCTGGTGGTGCTTGGCGCGGCCGGTCCCGACAAGATCGACGCGGAGCTGGCCGCCGACCACAGCGCGACCGGTGAGCAGTGGGCCGCGCGGTGCCGTGCCGCACTGCCCGACGCGGCCGCCAAGGAGCGGGCCTGGCGGGTCATCGCCGAAGAGACCGCGCTCTCCAACCGGCTCGTCGAGGCGCACGCCGAGGGCTTCTGGCATCCGGAGCAGGCCGACCTCACCCAGTCCTATGTGGAGCGTTACTTCGCCGACATGCCGGCCGCCGCGCGGCGGCGTACCCCATGGGTCGCCGACGCGGTCGCCAAGCGCGCGTTTCCCCGTTACGCCGTGGCGGCGTCCACCCGGAAAGCGGCCGCGGCGCTGCTGGCCCGCGACGACCTGGAGCCGGGACTCCGCCGGGTGGTGATCGACGCCGACGACGACCTGCGTCGCGCCCTCGCCGCCCGCGGCTGACCGACCGCGCTTACGATTTCGGCCATGGCGGACGATACGCGGCGGATCGGCATCATGGGTGGCACATTCGACCCGATCCACCACGGGCACCTCGTGGCGGCGAGCGAGGTGGCCAACCGGTTTTCGCTCGACGAGGTGGTCTTCGTGCCCACCGGCGAGCCGTGGCAGAAGGCGGACGTCGCGGTGAGCCCCGCCGAAGACCGCTACCTCATGACGGTGATCGCCACCGCCTCCAACCCGCAGTTTCACGTCAGCCGCGTCGACATCGACCGCGATGGCCCCACCTACACCGTTGACACCCTCCGTGACCTGCGTGCCGAGTACGGCCCCAAGGCCCAGCTCTACTTCATCACCGGGGCCGACGCGCTTCAGAAGATGCTGTCCTGGAAAGACACCGACCAGATGTTCGAGATGGCGCACTTCATCGGGGTCACGCGGCCCGGGTTCGCGCTCTCCGACGACCACCTGCCCGCCGACACGGTCAGCCTGGTGCAGGTGCCGGCCATGGCCATCTCGTCGACCGACTGCCGGGCGCGCGTCGCGATGGGCAAGCCGGTCTGGTACCTCGTGCCCGACGGTGTGGTGCAGTACATCGCCAAGAGGCGCCTTTACAGATGATTTGTCGCCTTTACCGCTGCGCGGTACGAGAGCCGGTGTGAGAGGCTAGTCGGGTGAGTGCATCCGAGCGCGCCCGTGAGATGGCGCTGAGCGCCGCCCAGGCCGCCGCCGACAAGAAGGCGCAGGACATCGTCATCATCGACGTGGCCGAGCAGATGGTCATCACCGACGCCTTCGTGCTCGCCTCCGCGCCCAACGAGCGGCAGGTCCAGGCGATCGTGGACGCGATCGAGGAGGCTCTCGTCAGCCTCCCGGAAAAGGCCAAGCCGGTGCGGCGTGAGGGCGAGCGGTCCGGGCGCTGGGTCCTGCTCGACTACGTCGACATCGTGGTGCACGTGCAGCACACCGAGGAGCGCGAGTTCTACGCCCTCGACCGGTTGTGGAAGGACTGCCCGACGATCCCGTTCGTGGATCGCGCCCTGGTAGAGGCGGAATGACCCGTCTGATCGTCTGGCGCCACGGCAATACCGACTGGAACGCGACAGATCGCGTCCAAGGCCAGACGGACACTCCTCTCAATGACCTCGGTCGTGAGCAGGCGGAGTCGGCCGCGCCGCTGCTGGCCGGCTTTCACCCCGACGCGATCGTGGCGAGCGACCTGCGGCGGGCCGCCGACACCGCCGCCGCGCTGGCCGCGCTGACCGGCCTGCCGGTGCGCACCGACGCGCGGCTGCGCGAGCGTTCGTACGGCAAGTGGCAGGGCCTCACGATGGCCGAGGTGGCCGAGCGTTTCCCGACCGAGCACGCCCGCTGGCGGGCCGGTGAGCAGCCACAGGGCTGCGACGTGGAGACCCTCGACGACCTGGGCAAACGGGTGGGGCAGGCGCTCCAGGAGGCGGCCGACCAGGTGCCCGGCGGCACGGTGGTCGTGGCCACCCACGGCGGGGCGGCGCGGCAGGGGTGCGGCTTTCTGCTCGGCTGGTCGAGCGAGGTGCTGCGCCGGGTCGGACCGTTGCAAAACTGCCACTGGACCGAGCTCGGCCATGACCACGTGCGCGGGTGGTGGCTGCGCGCCCACAACACCGGGCCGTCCGCGCACCGCCCGACTCCGTCTCCCGTCTGAGGAACCACGTGCGGTCGGGCAGCGTCGCATCTGACATGGGTATTCGCCGGGCTCTCGCCGTTCTCGTAGTGGCCGCCGCGTTGCTCGGCGGCTGTGCCGGCACCGACTCGGACGATCCCGGAGGAGGAGGCACGGTGAGCCCGTCCGCTAGCCCGTCCTTTCCCGAAGACCTGCCGACGCCCACTCCGTCGGGCAAGCGCTCGGGCGGCACGACGATCGAGATCAGCGGCACGGTCGTGCAGGGCGTCGAGATGGGGTGCCGGTTGATCGACCAGTACCTGCTGATGCCCGGCCCCGGGATCAACCGCGACGACCTGCGGATCGGCGCCACCCTCACGGTCCGTGGGCAGGTGCGGAAGGACATGATGTCCACGTGCCAGCAGGGGACGCCGTTCGAGGTCACCGAGATCGTGTCGCGTTGACCATCTGATCCGCTACGGTGCCCGCATGCGCGTCGCGGTTGTCACCGATTCCACCGCGTACCTTCCCGCCGGGCACGACGTCACGGTCGTCCCGCTCACCGTCGTGATCAACGGGGTCGAGGGCCGCGAGGGCCTGGACGCCACGCCCGCCGAGGTGGCCCGGGCACTGGGCGCGCGGCGGGTCGCCGTGACGACCTCGCGGCCGTCGCCGGAGCTGTTCGTCTCCGCGTACCGCCGCTTGCTCGACGCGGGCGCCCCGGGCGTCGTCTCGGTGCACCTCTCCGCCGCACTGTCCGGCACGGTCGAGTCCGCCACCCTCGCCGCGGCCGAGGTGGGCGAGCGCGTCGCGGTCGTCGACGCACGATCGACGGGCATGGGCCTGGGCTTCCCGGTGCTCGCGGCCGCCGCGGCCGCCGCCGAGGGCGCCGACCTGGATGGGGTACGCCGCGCGGCCGCCGACGCCATCGACCGCACCACCACGCTGCTGTACGTCGACACGCTTGAGTTCATCCGCCGCAGTGGCCGCATCGGGCCCGCCTCGGCGCTGCTCGGCACCGCGCTGTCGGTCAAGCCGATCCTGCACGTCTCGGACGGCGCGATCGTGCTCCGCGACAAGGTTCGCACGGCCAGCCGCGGCCTGGCCCGCCTGGTCGACCTGGCGGTGGAGACGGCCGGAGAGTCCGATGTGGACGCCGCGGTGCACCACCTTGGCGCCGGCGACCGTGCGGCGGCGCTGGCCGACGCGCTGAGCGAGCGGCTTGGGGAGCGCCTCCACGAGCGGTACGTGACGGAGGTGGGCGCCGTCGTCGCCGCCCACGTGGGCCCCGGCTTGCTCGGCATCGTCATCCATCGCGGCGGCTAGGGCTTTGCTCATAGCACGTTCGGCGTTGATCAGGCGCTTTTCCACAACCGGGCTCGTTGTCCACAGACGACGCTGACGGCGCCACGCCGGACGGTGTGCCGGGCCTAGCGTCATGGCCGTGCCCAGGGGATCGAGCGAAGACCAAGCGGCCGTGCGGCAGCGGCTCATGCGCCTGAGTGACGAGCCCTCAGCGGTCGCGGCGAGTGGCCGAGCGCCGGTGCCGCCGCCTGCCGCGGCCGGCCGCGCTGCCGCACTGTCCGCTGGAGCAGAAGATGGCGAGTCTGGGCGGCCGAGCGGGGTTGGTGGGTCGGCCGTTGGTTCCGGGCGGCCGAGCCGAGCCGGTGGGTCGGTCTTGGAGCCTGGGCGGCCGAGCCGAGCGGGTGGTGGGTCGGCCTTCGATCCTGGGCGGCGCGGGGTGCGGGCGCTCGCGGCGGTGGCGGCCGTCGTCGTGCTCGTCGCGGGGGCCATCGCCTGGTTTTCCCGGCCGCGCGCCGAGCCCGTCGCCGCCGAGCCGGTGCCCGCGGCCACCGGAGGCGCCGAGCCGGCGCAGGCGGCTTCGTCCGCGGGCGGCGCCGAGGTCGTGGTGGCCGTGGCCGGCAAGGTCCGCAAGCCCGGCCTCGTGCGGCTCCCCGAGGGCGCCCGCGTGGCCGACGCGCTCACCGCGGCCGGCGGCGTGCTGCCCGGCACCGACATCGCGCTGCTCAACCTCGCCCGCAAGGTGACCGACGGCGAGCTGATCCTGGTCGGCGTGTCCGCTCCGCCGGGCGCTCCCGGCGAGGCACCACCCGCCGGCCCGCCCGGTGGTGCCGCCGCGGGCGGCAAGGTCAACCTCAATACCGCCACGCTCGCCCAGCTCGACTCCCTGCCCGGCGTCGGTCCGGTGCTCGCACAGCGCATCCTCGACCACCGCGAAAAGAACGGCCCGTTTCGCACGGTGAGCGACCTGCGACAGGTCGAGGGCATCGGCGACACGCGCTACGAGCAGCTCAAGGACCTGGTGACGGTGTGAGCGGCCCAGACAGGCCCAGCCCCGACGGTGGGCGGCAGCAGCCTGGGCCGGGTGGTTCCCGCTCCGGTGGTGGGCGGCCACGGTCTTGGCCGGGCGGTGTCCGCTCCGTTGACGGGCGGCTGCCGTCTGGGCCGGGCGGTTCCGGCGCTCGGGATGACCGGGTGCCGGATCTGCGGCTGGCCGGTCTGGCGATGGCGACGTGGCTGTCCGCACTGGCCGCCCTCTACATCCCGGTGCGCGGCGCCGTCGCTGCCGCCGCTGCCGCCGCGCTGGCCGCCGTCGCCGTGGCCGTGGTCATGCGGCGGCGGGCGTTGCCGCACGGCTGGATCGTCGCGAGCGTGCTGCTCGGCGTCGTGTGCGGGAGCGCCGCGACCGCGGCCCGGGTGGCCACCCGCGACGCCGAGCCCGTCGCCGCGCTGGTCCGCGAGCACACGCGCGTCGACGCCGAGTTGGTCGTCCGCGACGATCCGCGGCCGGTCCGTTCGCTCGCCGGCCGTCCGCAGACCTACCTTGTCGCCGCCCATCTCCGGGGCCTACGCCTATCGGGGGAGGCGCGTTCGGCTGATCGGGCGATCGCCGTGCGGACGCGGGTCATCGTGCTCGCCAGCGATCCACAGTGGCGTGACCTCCTGCCGGGCCAGCGGTTGTCGGCGACCGGGCGGCTGCTCCCGGCCGGCCGCGGCGACCTCAGCGCGGCGATGCTCTCGGCCACCGGCCCGCCGGTGCGCGACGGCCAGCCGTCGTGGGCGCAGCGGGCCGCCGGAGCGCTCCGCGCCGGTCTCCAGCGCGCCTGCGAGCCGCTGCCCGACGATCCTGGCGGGCTGTTGCCCGGCCTCGTGGTCGGCGACACCAGCCGGCTGGAGCCGGCCGTCGACGACGACTTCCGGGCCACCGGCATGACGCATCTTGTCGCGGTCAGCGGCGCCAATGTAGCGATCGTCATCGGCGCGGTGCTGTTGCTGGCGCGATGGGCGCGCGCCAGCCCGTGGCTCTCGGCGGCGCTGTGCGCGGTCGCGCTCGCCGGCTTCGTGATCCTGGCCCGCCCATCGCCAAGCGTCGTGCGTGCGGGCGCGATGGGCGCCATCGGCCTGATCGCCCTCGCCAGCGGGCGACCCCGCGCTGCCGTGCCCGCTCTGGCGGCGGCGGTGACGGTGCTCCTGGTGTGGGATCCCGAGTTGGCCGGCGACGCCGGGTTCGCGCTCTCGGTGCTGGCCACCGGCGGCCTCCTCCTGCTGGCGCCGCGCTGGCGCGACGGGCTGCGCCGGGCGGGTGTGCCAGCCGGGGCCGCGGAGGCGCTCGCCGTCCCGGCCGCCGCGCAGTTCGCCTGCGGGCCGGTCGTGGCCGGGCTTTCCGGCACGGTGAGCCTGGTGGCGGTGCCGGCAAACCTGCTCGCTGTCCCCGCGATCGCACCCGCGACGCTCCTCGGCGTGGGCGCGGCGGTCGTCTCGCCGGTCTGGCCGGCGGGCGCGGAGTTCGCCGCCTGGCTCGGTGGCTGGCCGGCGTGGTGGCTGGTGACGGTTGCCCGCTTCGGAGCCCGCGTCCCCTCCGGCAACCTCCCGTGGCCTGACGGCTTGTCGGGCGCGCTGCTGCTCGGTGCGCTGTCGGTGGCATTCCTGATCGCGGCGCGCCGCCGGCTCGTGCGCCGGCTCACGGCGGTGGTGGCGGTGGCGGTCGTGATCGGCGCGCTGCCCGTGCGACTCGTGGCGTCCGGCTGGCCACCCGGCGGCTGGTTCATCGCGGTGTGCTCGGTGGGGCAGGGCGACATGGCCCTGGTGCCGGTCGCCCCGGGGCAGGCGGTGGTGATCGACGCGGGGCCCGAGCCGGCTTCCGCCGATCAATGCCTCCGGCGTCACGGCGTGCGCGCGGTGCCCCTGCTGGCGGTCACCCACTTCCACGCCGACCACGTCGGCGGGCTCGAGGGCGTCCTGCGTGGACGGTCGGTCGGCACGGTGGTGACCACGGCGTGGCACGAGCCGGCGTATGGGCGCGACCTCGTGACGCGGGCCGCCGCCGTCAAGCGGGTGCCGGTCGAGGCGGCGACCGCGGGTTGGTCCCGCATGGTGGGCCGGGTGCGGGTCGAGGTGGTCGGGCCGCCACACGAGATGCGCGGCACGCGTTCCGATCCCAACAACAACTCCTTGGTCGTGCGCGTCTCGGCCGGCGGGCTGAGCGTGCTGCTGGCCGGTGACGCGGAGAGCGAGGAGCAGCGCGCGCTCCTCGACCAGATGGGTGCGGCGGGCGTGCGCGCGGATGTGCTGAAGGTCGCCCACCACGGTTCGAGCTACCAGGATCCCGAGTTCCTCGACGCGGTGGATCCCGCGCTCGCGCTCGTCTCGGTGGGCGTCGACAACGGATACGGCCATCCCAGCCCGGCAGTGCTCGGCCGCCTGGCACGCGGCGGCGCGCGGGTGCTGCGCACCGATGTGGACGGTGACCTTGCGGCGGTGCGTACCGCCACGGGGCAGCTCGCCGTCGCGACCCGAGGACGCGGTCCGCCGTAGTGATTTGTCCGCTTTGGCGGTGAGCGATGCGTCGACAACCCGATCGAGTGAGCGAACGTGATACTCAAACGATCAGCCGTGCAAGTATGGGCTGCGTGACTGTAGGAGCCACCGACTCGATCGTGCTCGTCTCTGGAGACGAGGAGCTACTGGTCACCCGAGCCGTGGCTCACGCCGTCGAGACCGCACGGGCCGCCGATCCCGGTGCCGACTTGCGGGAGTACGAGGGTGGTGCGCTCAGTCCCGGCGAGATCGCGGAGATGATCAGTCCCTCGCTCTTCGGCGGGCGCCGGGTGCTCGTGATCCGCAATGGGCAGGACGCCAAAAAGGATCTGACGGCGGCCCTGCTGGCGTACGCGAAGCAGCCCGAGCCCGACGTCACGCTCGTGGTCACGCATCCTGGCGCGGCGAAGGGCAAGGCGCTCGCCGACGGTCTCAAGTCGGCCGGTGCCACGGTGGTCCAGGCGATGAAGCTCAAGGGCAACCGCGAGCGGGTCGCGTTCGTGCGCGACGAGTTCAGGCGGCTGGGCGGGCGGTGCACCGACGACGCGGCCGAGGCACTGCTCGCCGCCGTCGGCAACGACCTGCGCGAGCTCGCCGCCGCCTGCTCGCAGCTCGTGGCCGACACGGGCGGTCGGATAGGCGCCGACACGGTGGCCCGCTACTACCGGGGGCGCGCCGAGGTCAGCGGTTTCACCGTCGCTGACGCGGCGATGGTCGGCGACGTGCCGGGCGCGCTGGAGGCGCTGCGGTGGGCGCTGCACGTCGGCGTCGACCCTGTGCCGATCGCCGACGCCATCGCCGACGGCGTGCGCACGGTCGCGCGGGTCGCTTCGGCCGGGCGGGGCAGCGCGTACCAGCTCGCGAGCAGCCTCGGCATGCCCGCATGGAAGATCGAGCGAGCACAGCGCCAGGGACGTGGCTGGACCCCGGAGGGCCTGGTCGACGCGATGCGGGCGGCCGCCGACTGCAACGCCGAGGTCAAGGGTGGCTCCGACGACCGCGGGTACGCGCTTGAGCGGGCCATATTCGCCGTGGCCGCCGCCCGGCAGGGTGCGTCCTCGGCTCGACCCGGTGCTGGCGCGGTCTCACCCGGCACGGCGGGGCATGGCGCGCGGCGAGGGGGTGGCTCCCGATGAGCAAACGGACGGTCGCGCGCGAGACGGAGCCGGGCGCGGTGGGGGTGCGATACCGCCCGCTGTACGCCCGCGCGCTTGGGCTGCGCTACCTCCAGCCCGGCGGCATGCTCTGCTTCGTCTACCTGGAGGGCGCGGTCGCGCTCAGCCTGCTGCTGGCGCTGGCCGAGCTGGTGAGCTGGTGGGTGGTGCTGATCCTGCCGGTGTCGGTCGCGCTGATGGTCAAGGTCAACGACCTGGTCGCCGGCGCGGTGGCGCGTTCGGCCGCGCGGATCCCGGAGCGTGAGCGGGAGCGGGTGCGGCGCGAGGTCAGCGCGTTCATGCCGGTGGTCGGGCGCGCCAGCGTCGTGGTGCCGCCACAGGCTTCGCATACCGGCGACGCGCTGAGCGACGACTCAACCCCCAGCACCGGCGATCCGGCCGCGACCCAGGCGCACGCTCGGACGGCAGGGCGAGGGCGCGATCCGGCGCCCGCACACGTGCGACGTCCGGCCGTCGCCGAGACCGCCGGCGACGGCCACGATTTGACCGCGACCGCTGGGCAGGATGCGGCCGCCGGCGACGGCCACGGTTTGACCGCGACCGCTGCGCAGGATGCGGCCGCCGGCGACGGCCACGGTTTGACCGCGACCGCTGCGCATGATGCGGCCGCCGCCCACCGCCACGACTTGACCGCGACCGCGGCGCACGACCTGGTCCCTGGCCAGCCGCGCGATCCGGCCAAGGACGAGGCGCGCGATCTGGACGCGACCCAGGCGCACGAGCTGATCGCCAGCCAAGAGGGCGACCGCGATCAGCATGCTGAGGGCGCCGCCGCGGGGCGCCGGGATGCGGCTCGGCGGTATGCGGCCGCTGGGGAATATCTGGACGCGGCGTGGCGGCAGCACGCCCACGCGATGGCAAACCAGGCCGCGATGGCAAACCAGGCCGCGATGGCAGATCGGGCCGCGATGGCGCACCAGGCCGCAACGGCAGGTCAGGCCACGATGGCACACCAGGGCGCAATGGCAGATCGGGCCGCGATGGCAGATCAGGGCGCTATGGCGCACCAGGCCGCGATGGCAAGCCCAGCCGACCACGCCGAGCACGGCAGCCAGCGCGAGCGCCAATCAGCTAGCTGGCGATACGAGTAACAAGCCGCGCAAAACGGGCATAGCAACGGGCACCGCTCAGGGAGCGTCTTGGCTCCGGCGGTGCCCGAAGGGTGGTGCGAGAGTCAGGAGGCCAGCGTCTGGAGGCGCTTGGCGATCGCCGACTTGCGGTTGGCGGCCTGGTTTTTGTGGATGACGCCCTTGCTGACGGCCTGGTCGAGCTTGCGCGAGGCGTCACGCATCAGGGCGGCCGCGGTCTCGGTCTCGCCGGCCGCGCTCGCCTCGTGGAACTTGCGAATGGCGGTCTTCAGCGACGACTTGACCGACTTGTTACGCATCCGGCGCTTCTCGTTCTGCCGGTTGCGCTTGATCTGGGACTTGATGTTCGCCACGCGACAGCCTCGTCCTTGTCCTTCAGGTTTCGGGTTTCAGAGCACAGGTAGCACCTTCTCGCCACCATGCGCGACATACCAGGCTAGCAGCCACCCACGCGCACAGCCAAAACGGCCCTCACGCCCAGCCGCGACGCGACGCCAGCCAGGCCAGCGCCACCTCACCCGTCCACCGCTGATGGGCCACGATGTGCGGCGACGCGCCGGTCGGGCCCGCCTCCGCACGGGTCAGCAAGTATCCGCCCAGCGCGGCCAGCGCCGCGTCCAAGCCGTCCGCCGGGGCATCCCGGGCCGTGGGGTGGGCGGCGAAGAGCGCGTCCGCGTCCAGGCCGCTCGCGTACGCGGTGATGAGCAGCGAGGCCGTATCCCACCAGGCCGGGCCGAAGCAGATCCAGGTCCAGTCGCACAGGTGGGCGGCGCCGGTCGGATCGATGATGACGTTGTCGAGGCGCAGGTCGCAGTGGGTGGCGGCGTCGGTGTAGACGTATCCGGGGAGGGCGGCCTCCAGCGCCACGAGGTCGTCTAGCTGCTTGTCGACCCAGGGTGGCGCCGGGGGCATCGCCTCGCGACCGGCGGCGATCTCCCGCCACCACGACAGGTCGCTCCGGATGAGGTCGGAGAGCGCCGGGAGGCCTACCGCCACAAGCTCGGGCGGCGGCTCACGCAACGCATCGGCGGCCACCGCCCAGGCGGCCAGCGCGGCGTCGAGCTCGGCCGGCTGCCACGGCAACGCGGGCATCCGCCCCTCGATGGCGTCCAGGCAGATCACGTAGTGGCCGGCCGCGGTGAGCGTCCACCGCGGGCGGGCCGCCGGGACCGATGCGGGCAGCGCGGCGGTGACCGCGACCTCCCGCGCGTACCAGTCGGTGAGGTGGCGCTGCGTGGCCAGCGACGCCGCCTTGACGAAGACGCGCTGCCCGTCGGCGGTGTCGAGTACGGCCGCGAAGCCGCGGGTGAAGCCACCGCCGGCCGTCGTGGCCCAGGTCACCTGCGAGCCCAGCCGCGCGCTGATCGCCGCGCGCAGGTCGGTGGGCAGGTCGGCCCAGGAGGGGCGGACAGCGGTGGACGCATACGGGACCGCCGGCATCGGCATCCTCGACATAGCCCCATAGTGCCCTGGTGTCACACCTGTCTGGCACAGTCGGACCCCATGAACACGAACGAGTTCTGGGCGCTGATCGGCGACGCGGCACGCGACGGCGGCACCCCGGACACGGTGGCCGAGCGGGCCACCACGGCGCTGGCCGGCCTCGACGCGGGCGAGATCGTCGGCTTCGAGCGCCACCTGCGGCGGGTGCTCGACGCGTCGTACAAAGTGGATCTCTTCGGGGCCGCGTACCTGATCAACGGTGGCTGTTCCGACGAGGGCTTCGACGCGTTCCGCGGATGGTTGATGGTGCAGGGGCGCGACGCGTTCGCGCGGGCGGTGGGTGAGCCCGACGCGCTCGCGGAGCTGCCGGCGGTAAAGCGGGCCGCGCTCACCGGTGAGGAGCTCGCCTCGGAAAAGATGCTGGCGGCCGCCGCGGAGGCACACCGCCGCGCGACCGGGCTGGAGCTACCGGAAGAACCCGCCGCAAAGCGCCCCAATACGGACGACTTCTGGGATTTCGACGACGAAGACGAGGTTCGCCGCCGCTTCCCGGGCCTGGCGGCCCTCTTCACCGAGGCGCCGGCGGAGTAGCCGAGGAAGACGAGGTTCGCCGCCGCTTCCCGGGCCTGGCGGCCCTCTTCACCGAGGCGCCAGCGGAGTAACCGAAGAAGACGTGGGACCATAGAGAACGGCCGGCCACTCGCCGGCCGTTCCCGCAGGTTGAACGAGAACGGACGACTGTGCCACCGATGAGCGCGAACAGCCCGGGCGCGACCGACCCCGGCCGCATCCGTAACTTCTGCATCATCGCCCACATCGACCACGGCAAGTCGACGCTGGCCGACCGGATGTTGCAGCTCACGGGCGTGGTCGACGCGCGGCAGATGCGCGATCAGTACCTCGACCGCATGGATATCGAGCGCGAGCGCGGCATCACGATCAAGAGCCAGGCCGTGCGCATGCCGTGGGCCGTGCGGGAGGGCGACCTCAAGGGCGAGGCGGCCGTGCTCAACATGATCGACACGCCGGGGCACGTCGACTTCACGTACGAGGTGTCGCGCAGCCTCGCCGCCTGCGAGGGCGCCGTGCTGCTCGTCGACGCCGCACAGGGCATCGAGGCGCAGACGCTGGCCAACCTCTACCTGGCGCTGGAAAACGACCTGCACGTCATCCCCGTGCTCAACAAGATCGACCTGCCGGCCGCCCAGCCCGACAAGTACGCGGAGGAGCTGGCCCACCTCATCGGCTGCGCTCCCGAAGACTGCCTGCGCGTGTCCGGCAAGACCGGGGAGGGTGTGCCCCACCTGCTCGACGAGATCGTGCGGCAGTTCATCCCGCCCAAGGGTGAGGCGGAGGCGCCGGCCCGCGCGATGATCTTCGACTCGGTCTACGACGTGTACCGGGGCGTGGTCACCTACGTCCGGGTAATCGACGGGCGGATCGAGGCGCGCGACCGGATCAAGATGATGTCCACCGGCGCCGTCCACGAGCTGCTGGAGATCGGCGTCATCTCACCCGAGATGCAAAAGGCGCAGGCGCTCGGCGTCGGCGAGGTGGGCTACCTCATCACCGGCGTGAAGGACGTGCGCCAGTCCCGGGTCGGCGACACGGTGACGATCAACTCGCGGCCCGCCAAGGCGGCGCTCGGCGGCTACAAGGACCCGAAGCCGATGGTCTACTCCGGGCTCTACCCGATCGACGGCTCCGACTACCCCGACTTCCGCGACGCGCTCGACAAGCTCAAGCTCAACGACGCCGCGCTCAACTACGAGCCGGAGACCAGTGCGGCGCTGGGCTTCGGGTTCCGGTGTGGCTTCCTCGGCCTGCTCCACCTGGAGATCATCCGGGAGCGGCTGGAGCGAGAGTTCGATCTGGACCTGATATCCACCGCGCCCAACGTGGTCTACCGCGTGATCATGGAGGACGGCACCGAGCACACCGTCACCAACCCGAGCGAGTACCCCGACGGCAAGATCGCCGAGGTGTACGAGCCGGTGGTCCGGGCGACGGTATTGACCCCCAACGACTACGTCGGCGCCGTGATGGAGCTCTGCCAGGGACGGCGCGGCTCGCTGCTGGGCATGGACTACCTGTCGGCCGACCGGGTGGAGCTGCGCTACACGCTCCCGCTCGCCGAGATCATCTACGACTTCTTCGACCAGCTCAAGAGCCGCACGAAGGGGTACGCGAGCCTCGACTACGAGCCCAGCGGCGAGCAGATGGCCGACCTCGTCAAGGTCGACATCCTGCTGCACGGCGAGGCGGTCGACGCGTTCAGCGCGATCGTCCACAAGGACAAGGCGTACAACTACGGCGTCACGATCGCCGCCAAGCTGCGCGGCCTGATCCCGCGCCAGCAGTTCGAGGTGCCGATCCAGGCCGCGATCGGAAACCGGGTCATCGCGCGCGAGACGATCCGGGCGATCCGCAAGGACGTGCTGGCCAAGTGCTACGGCGGTGACATCACGCGTAAGCGCAAGCTGCTGGAAAAGCAGAAGGAAGGCAAGAAGCGGATGAAGATGGTGGGCCGCGTCGAGGTGCCCCAGGAGGCGTTCATCGCGGCACTGTCCACCTCGGACAGCGGGGACGGCAAGGCCAAGAAGTGACCGTGGAGGCGCGGTTCTGTCCGCGCTGCGGTGCTGGCCTGGACGACAAGCCGCCCACCACGTGTGCGGCGTGCGGTTACGCGCTCTTCGTCAACGCTCGCCCCACCGCCAGCCTCATCGTCCACGATGGACGGCGTTTCCTCGCGCTGAGGCGGGCGATGGAGCCGCGGGCGGGGCTCTGGGAGGTGCCGGGCGGCTTCTGCGACGGGTGGGAGGAGCCGGCGGTCGCCGCCCTGCGCGAGGGCCGTGAGGAGCTCGGCGTGCAGGTCACCCTCGGTGACTTCGTTGGCATGTACGTGGGCAGCTACGACTACCAGGGCGAGCGCTTGCCGGTACTCGACTGCTTCTTCCTCGCCACGTTCGACGACGGGGCCCAGGTGACGTTGGATCCGCGAGAGTCGTCGGCGATGGCCTGGTTCGACCTCGACCAACCCCCGCCGCTCGCGTTCGAGACGATGGACCGGGCGGTGGCCGAGGCGGCCCGGCGTTTAGGCCGGTGAAGTGCCGGGCACCTTTGCGGTCAGAACGAACCCCCGATTGGAGGACGACCGTGACCGCAACCGGCATCATCTCAGCGCTCATCATCGGGCTGATCATCGGTGCGCTGGGGCGGCTGGTAGTTCCCGGCCGCCAGAACATCCCCATCTGGCTCACCATGCTGATCGGCGTGGGCGCCGCACTGCTCGGCACCGTGATCGCGCGTGCCGCGGGCGTGTCTAACACGTCCGGGCTCGACTGGACGGAGATCTTCATCCAGGTCGTGCTGGCAGCGATCGGCGTGGCCCTGGTGGTGGGTGTCACCGGGCGCCGCGGCGTCAGTAGGTATTAAAACGCTGAGAACTGAACACTGTGGATGGGGTCCCGGCAACGGGGCCCCATCCGTGTGTCACGGCTCCGCGAAGACCTCCGCCACCACCTGCTGGGCCTGGTCGCCCTGCGTCATCTGGGCCCAGGCGCCCTCGTCGGCCGTCCACTCGAGACCCCCGAACCGCACCCGCTTTACCCCGTGGTCGGTGGCGTGCGAGACCAGCCAGTGCGCGTATCGCCAGCCGGCCTGCGGGCTTGCCGCCGGCACGGTCAGGCCGGTGACCTGGGCGGACGTCTCAAGGCGACCCCAGTCGAGGCGCAGCCCGGTGCCCAGCGCCTCGGCCGCCGCGGCGCCCCGCATCGCCGGCTCACCGTCGACGGTGCACGCCACCGCGCCGGTCGCGTTGCCGAGCAGCGCCTTGGCGAGCACCGTCGACTCGTCGGCCCACTTCTGGTACGCGCCCGGGTAGGCCGAGCGCTGCACCCGCTGCGCCGCGTCGGTGACCCGCATCTTTTCCCAGCCGCGCACCTTCTTGAGCGCGGCGTAGAACTTGTTGGCCGCGTAGCGCGGGTCGCTGATCTGCTCCGGCGTGCCCCACCCCTGGCTGGGCCGCTGCTGGAAGAGACCGATCGAGTCACGGTCGCCACCGGAGAGGTTTTCCAGCTTTGACTCCTGGAACGCGGTGGCCAGCGCCACCACGACCGCCCGCTCGGGCATCTTTCGCTGCATGCCGATCGCGGCGATCGTGGCGGCGTGTGCCATCTGCTCCGGATTGAGGGCGACCTCGCCGTCGGCCTGCACGGTGCAGGCGCGGCTGTGCGGCCGGGGAAGCTTGAGGTCGCGGCTCCAGTCGTGCCTGCCGACGACCAGCCCGAGCACGGCCACGAGTGCAAGGCCGACGGCTGCCACTACCCCTGCCCGAATACGCACCGTCACCCCTCAGTGAGTTGTCCGTCCAGGGTACGACCTCAACCTGCCGGCGACCGTACCCATGGGCGGTTTGGCGCGGAAGGGGGAGTCAAGCCCCTTCCGGCCCTGCGGGCACCCACGACGCGTGGCGTTTCTCCCGAAACGCCCGGACCCCCTCCCGCCCCTCTTCTGACTGGAAGTAGCCCACCGAAAGGGCGGAGAGTTCCGCCAGTTCTTCACGTACGGTAGCGGTCGATCTCCGGTGCAGGACGCCTTTCGTGCCGGCGAGTGCCTCCGGGCCGCCGAGCACCAGCGCGCCGCAGTAGGCCGCGACGGTGGCGTCCAGCGTCGCCGCCGGCGCGGCGGCCGTGACGAGCCCGATCTGCGCCGCCCTCCGCCCGTCGAAGGTGTCTCCGGTCAGGAAGAGCTCGGCCGCCGCCCGCGGGGTGAGGCGGGGGAGCACGGTGGCGGAGATGACCGCGGGCACCACGCCCAGCCGTACCTCGGAGAAGGCGAACGTGGCCTCCTCGGCGCAGATCGCGATGTCGGCCGCCGCCACGAGGCCGAGGCCGCCGGCCCGCGCCGGCCCACCCACCCGGGCCACCACCGGCTTGGGGCACTCCCAGATGGCCGCGAGCACGTCGCCGAGCATCCCCACCGGGATCCGCCCGCTTGTGACTGCCTCGGCGGTCTCCTTGAGATCGGCGCCGGAGCAGAAGACCGGGCCGGTGTGGGAGAGCACCACCACCCGCACCGCTTCGTCGCCCTCCGCCGCCTCCAGCGCCGCCATCAGCTGGGTCATCAGCGGGGTGGAGAGCGCGTTGCGGTTGTGCGGGCTGTCGAGTGTGAGCGTCGCCACGCCCTGCCCGGTCTCGACCCGGACCAGCGACTCACCGTCAGAAGTCATGCGGGCAGACTAGAACCCATGCCCGGAGCACTCCCAGAAGGCGAGGCCGTCCCCCGCGACGGCGCCCTGCCGCCGGGCACGAGCCTGGGCGGGCGCGGCTTCGGCGTGTACGTGCACGTGCCCTTCTGCGCGAGCCGGTGCGGCTACTGCGACTTCAACACCTACACCGCGGCCGAGCTGGGCGGCGGGGCGAGCCGCGACGAGTATCCGGACACCGTGCTCGCCGAGCTCGACCTCGCGCGTCGGGTGGTGTCACCCGCGCGGGTCGACACGGTGTTCGTCGGCGGCGGGACGCCCACGCTGCTCGACCCGGACGACCTCGCCCGCATCCTGGAGGCGATCGACCGCACCTGGGGCCTCGCCGCCGACGCCGAGGTCACCACCGAGGCCAACCCGGAGTCGGTCACGCCGGCGTCGCTCCAGCGCCTGCGCAAGGCCGGCTTCACGCGGGTGTCGCTGGGCATGCAGTCGATCTCCCCGGGTGTGCTCCAGGTGCTGGAGCGCCGGCACACCGCGGGCCGGGCGCCGGCCGCGGCGGCCGAGGCCCGCGAAGCCGGCTTCGACCACGTCAACCTCGACCTGATCTACGGCACGCCGGGCGAGACCGCGGACGACTTCGCCGCCTCGCTGGCGGCGGCCGTGCGCGCGGGCGTCGACCACGTCAGCGCGTACTCGCTGATCGTGGAAGACGGCACCCGGCTGGCCACCCGGATACGCCGCGGCGACCTGCCGTACCCGGACGACGACGTGGCCGCCGACCGCTACCTGGCCGCGGACGCCGCCCTGGGCGCGGCCGGCCTCTCCTGGTACGAGGTCTCCAACTGGGCGGCCGGCCCGGCGGCGCGCTGCCGGCACAACCTGCTGTATTGGACCGGTGGCGACTGGTGGGGCCTCGGGCCGGGCGCGCACAGCCACGTGGGCGGCGTGCGTTGGTGGAACGTCAAGCACCCGTCCGCGTACGCGTCGCGCCTGGCCGCGGGCGAGTCACCGGGTTACGCGCGGGAGGTGCTGTCGGCCGGCGACCGGCACGTGGAAGACGTGATGCTGCGCCTGCGGCTCGCGTCCGGCCTGCCGCTTTCCGTGCTCGACGGTCCGGGCCGCGAGGCGGCCGCGAGGGCGGCGGCGGATGGCCTGCTGGAGACACGCGACGGGCGGGCGGTGCTGACCCTGCGTGGCCGCCTACTCGCCGACGCCGTCGTCCGCGACCTCCTGCCCTAGGACCCGAGACCCAGAAGCAGACTTGCCCGGATCCGCGCCACCTGCGGACCGCCGCTCCCGCCGGAGACCGCGGAGGTCGGCGGCTCGCGGGGCGAGCCGAAATCCCCAACCCCCGCTGCCAGGTCCGCGGTTCAAGCCCTTTCGGGCGTCGCGAAAGCGACGCTTCAACCAACAGCGGACGGGTGAGGCCGCGGGAGCGACGGTCTGGACCACGACGGACATCGCGGTAGCTCAGATATCGAGTATTGGGTTGGATCTTTGATGCTGCGAGACCCCGGTGACCGAGTGGATCACCGGGGTCTCGCGCTGTCACTTGATGATCGAGATGCTCATCGGGTAGTTGTACAGCTGGCCGTCGTTGGCCTTCACGCCGCCGATGATGCCGAAGACGATCGCGATGATCATCGCGACCGGCGCGAGGATGAAGCCGATCAGCGCGCAGACCAGGATCCAGCAGATCACCGTGATGATCGACCACAGCAGCTGGAAGTTGAGCGCCGCGACCGCGTGCGCGCGCACGGTCGGCGACTGGCTGCCCTTGGCCAGCAGTGACACCAGCGGGCCAACCCAGCCCAGCGTGCCGCCGCCGATGAACGCGCCGGCCGCGCCGCCGAAGTGGGCGACGAGTGCCCACGTCTTCTCGTCGTTGTTGGCGTATCCCGCCGGCGCCGGGCCGGCCGCGTAGTAGCCGCCGGGCGGACCCTGCGGCGGGTAGCCGGGCGGTGGCTGGTAACCCGCTCCGGGCGGTGGGTAGCCGGCCCCGCTCGTGGGCGGCGGGGGTGGCGGTGGAGCGTCACTCGGTGGGGGTGAGTAACCGGGAGAGGGTGCCTCGCCCGGCATCGAGTAGGACGCTGGGGGTGTCGGCGGAGAGGTCGGCTCCGGCGGCGTGGCGCCAGGCTCGTCCCCTCCGGGAGGGCGAGGTGGTTCTGTCATGAAGGTCACGGTAGGGGCACGGATCAACCGACGCCACACAACACACTTACCAGTTGCGGACATTGTGCCCAAAGAGATCATCGCGGTCGTGTGGGGGTGCGACGTAGACTGGCACTCGCTACAGTCGAGTGCCAGTCTCTTCATCTGGTGCGGCAGGGGGTGACAGTGAGTCTCGATGACCGCAAGCTCGACGTGCTCCGAGCGATCGTCGAGGATTACGTCGCCACCCAGGAGCCGGTCGGCAGCAAGGCTCTTGTGGAGCGACACCAGTTGGGCGTCTCGCCCGCGACAGTGCGAAACGACATGGCCGTTCTCGAAGAGGAGGGCTACATCCGGCAGCCGCACACCAGCGCCGGCCGCGTGCCGACCGACCGTGGCTACCGGCTCTTCGTCGACCGGCTCTCCCGGGTCAAGCCGCTGAGCCCCGCCGAGCGGCGGGCGATCGAGCGGTTTCTGGCCGGGGCGCTCGACCTCGACGACGTGGTGCACCGCACGGTGCGCCTGCTCGCCCAGCTCACCCGCCAGGTCGCCGTGGTGCAGTACCCAAGCCTGTCCCGCTCCTCGGTGCGCCACCTGGAGCTGGTGCCGATCTCCACGACGAGGGTCATGCTCGTGATGATCGCCGACACCGGTCGGGTGGAGCAGCGGCTCGTCGAGCTGCCTGCGCCCGTGCCCGTCGACGCCGTCACCGACCTCCGCCGCCTGTTAAACGAAAAGCTCGTGGGCAAGCGGCTGTCGGACGCGCCGCCGCTGGTCCAGGCGCTGGTCGAGGAGGTCGCGCCGGATGCCCGAAACACCATGGCCACCCTCGCCACGGTCTTGCTGGAGACGCTCGTCGAGCGGCACGACGAGCGGATCGCGCTGGCCGGCCGGGCCAATCTGACCCGCGGCGGCCTGCTCGACTTCCAGGGCTCCCTGCGCCCGATCCTCGAGGCGCTCGAGGAGGAGGTCATCCTGCTCAAGCTCCTCGGCGAGGTCGACGCGGACACCCTCCTGATCCGCATCGGCGACGAAAACGAGATCGACAATCTCCGGTCCACCTCGGTTGTCAGCACGGGCTACGGTCCAGGCGCGACAATCGTGGGTGGTCTCGGCGTCCTCGGGCCGACGAGGATGGACTACCCCGGCACCATCGCCACCGTGCGCGCCGTGGCACGCTACGTAGGCGACCTGTTGGGAAACAACTAGCCCGGGACAGCGCGAGAGCATGAGGACACGGAACGCAGTGGCCAAGGACTACTACGGGATTCTCGGCGTGAGCCGAGACGCATCCGACGACGAGATCAAGCGCGCCTACCGGAAGCTGGCCCGCCAGTACCATCCGGACGTCAACCCGGATCCGGATGCGCACGAGAAGTTCAAGGACATCAACGCCGCGTACGAGGTGCTTTCAGACGACCAAAAGCGGCAGATCGTCGACCTCGGCGGCGACCCTCTCGCCCCTGGTGGCGGTGGGCCGGGTGGTGGTCCCGGCGCGGGGCCATTCGTCGGATTCCAGGACATCATGGACGCGTTCTTCGGCACGGCTGCCGGGGCGCGCGGTCCGCGTTCGCGCACCCGGCCGGGTGCCGACGCGATCCTGCGGCTGGAGCTCGAGCTGACCGAGACCGCGTTCGGGGTGGAGGCGCCGATCACGGTGGACACCGCCGTGCTCTGCACCACGTGCTCCGGCGCCGGCACCGCCGCCGGCACCCACCTGGCCACGTGCGAGGCCTGCGGCGGGCGCGGCGAGGTGCAGTCGGTGCAGCGCACGTTCCTCGGCCAGGTCGTCTCGTCCCGGCCGTGCACCGTCTGCCAGGGCTACGGCACCGTGATCCCGCACCCCTGCGCCACCTGCGGCGGTGACGGCCGGGTCCGCACCCGCCGCTCGCTGACCGTGAAGATCCCGGCCGGCGTCGAAGACGGCATGCGCATTCGCCTGGCCCAGCAGGGCGAGGTCGGCCCCGGCGGCGGCACGGCCGGCGACCTCTACGTCGAGATCCACGAGCGCCCGCACGACGTGTACTCCCGCAAGGGCGACGACCTGCACTGCCGCGTCACCGTCCCGATGACCGCGGCGGCGCTCGGCACCCGCCTGACCATCAAGACGCTCGACAGCGAGGAGCAGCTCGATGTCAAGGCCGGCACCCAGCCCGGCGCGACGTTGCGGCTGCGCGCCCGCGGCGTGCCCCACCTGCGCGGCACCGGCCGGGGTGACCTCTTCGTCCACCTCGACGTACGCACGCCCACCAAGCTCGACCCGGAGCAGGAGCGCATCCTGCGCGAGTTCGCCAAGACCCGCGGCGAGGAGGTCGCCGAGCTCACCAAGCAGGGCGGCTTCTTCTCCCGGATGCGGGACGCCTTCAACGGCCACGCGTGAGTGAGCGGAGCTCGCCCGCGGCGGTGAGCGAGCGGTCGAAGGGGGCGGCGTGAGCCTCCCGCTCTTTCTGGTCGATGCGCTGCCCACCGGGTCGACCCACGTCCTCGACGGTCCGGAGGGACACCACGCGGCCACCGTCCAGCGGCTGCGGGTCGGTGAGGAGCTGCTGCTGGCCGACGGGCGGGGCGGCACGGCCACCGCGGTGGTCACCGCCGCCGGCCGCGGCACCCTCGATCTGCGGATCGTCAGCACCGGGTACGTGAAAGCACCCGACCCCCGGCTCGTGGTGATCCAGGGCATCGCCAAGGGCGAGCGCGGCGAGCTGGCCGTGCAAGCGATGACCGAGGCCGGCGTAGACGAGATCGTGCCCTGGGCGGCCTCCCGCTCGGTGGTCCAGTGGCGCGGCGACCGCGGCGACCGCGCCCGCGACCGCTGGGTGACCACGGCCCGCGAGGCCGCCAAGCAGGCCCGCCGCCCCTGGCTTCCACTCGTCGCGCCGGCGTCCACCACCCGCGAGGCGGCGGCCCGCGCCACGCTGGTGCTCCACGAGGAGGCCAAGGACCGCCTGACCACGGTCGACCTCCCACCCACCGGCGAGATCGCGCTGGTGGTGGGCCCGGAGGGCGGCATAGCGCCGGAGGAGCTGGCGACCTTCGAGGCAGCGGACGCAAGGCCGGTCCGCCTGGGCGACGCGGTGCTCCGCACGTCCACCGCCGGCGTGGCCGCCCTCGCCGTGCTCTCCGCCCGCCTCGGCCGCTGGTAGCCGGCTCCGCACCCTTGCTCCCACGGCCTCACCCTTCGCGGTTGGTTGTGGTTACTCCTTCTGGGGGAGACGGTTTGTCCACATTGTCTGTTGCTGGATCGGTGGTGAGGGCGAACTGCGGGCTTTCGCCGCCAGGAGTAACGGCCGTGAGGGTGTGAGCGGCGCGTGAGTTGAGATCTAGGGGAGATAGTGCGCTATTTCAACCCTGAGTCTCCTAGATCTCGAGGTCTCGAGCCCGGGGCTGGTGACGCTGCTACAGGATGTCGGGGGCCCGAGCGCGGCGGGAAGACTCCTTGGGGCTGGTCCCGCGGACCTGGCAGGGGACGGCCGGGGGTTTCGGCTCGCCCCGCGAGCCGCCGGCCGGGAGCGGTGCCCGCGGGAGCATACGGTCCGCCGCTGACGCGGACGCGGGCAAATCTGGTTCGAAGTGACGTCACGACGGGCGGCGACCCTGAATTCGAAAGCTCCCTAGATGCTGAGGGGCTCGGTGAGGCGGCGGTCGATGACGCTGTGTGCTGCCTCGACCGTGTAGGTGCCGGGCACCGTCTGCCAGCCGCCGTCCCACACCTGGAAGGCGCGATCGGGCAGGGGGATCCGTAGCGTGACCGCCTCGCCCGGCTCGGCCGCGGCCGTCGCGAAGCCGGCCAGCCAGCGGCGTGGCCGTGAAGCGTCCGGTGTGGAGGGTCCGATGTAGAGCTGGACCACCTCGCGGCCGGGGCGCGGGCCGGTGTTGCGTACGGTCACCACCGCCGCGCGGTCCTCGATGGACAGTGATTCGTAGGCCCACTCGGTGTAGCCGAGGCCGTGGCCGAACGGGAACAGCGGGTCGGCCGGGTCCGCGCGATAGCCCAGAAAGACGCCCTCGTCGTAGGCCAGGGCGCCGTCGGTCGGCGTGACCGGCAGCGCGTCGGCGTCGCGGCGGGGCCAGGTCGTGGGCAGGCGGCCGCCCGGCTCGGCCGCGCCGAGTAGCACGTCGGCCAGTGCGGCGCCGGCCTCCTGGCCGGGAAACCAGGTGAGCAGGATCGCGGCGACCTCGTCGGCCCACGGCATCAGGACGGGGGAGCCGGCGTTGACGACGACCACCGTGCGCGGGTTGGCGGCGGCGACGCGGGAGACGAGCTCGTCCTGCCGGCCGGGCAGTGCGAGCGTGGTGCGGTCGAAGCCCTCCGACTCGACCTCCTCGGTCGTGCCCACCACCACGACGGCGACGTCGGCCTCGGCTGCGGCGTTCGCCGCCTCGTCGAGCAGGGCGTCGGGGCCGGGGGACGGTGGTGCGTGGCCGATCGCGAACGACACGAAGCCCGGGTTGCCGCCACGCTGGGTGAGCACCACGTCGATCGCTTGGCCCGCGGTGAGTTCGAGCGGGAAGCGTCGCTCGCCCGCGCCGCGGAAGACGTCCGACTCGTCGTTGGCGCGGTAGACCGGGCCTTCGAAGAGGGTGTGGTCGCCGGCGGTCAGCACGAACTCGCCGAAGCCCACGATGGCCAGCTCGTGCGTGCCGCTCTCGGCCGGAGTGAGGCGTGCGGAGAGGGACAGCACCTCGATCTCGTCCGGATCGACGCCGGGGGGCGGGTCGCCCATCCAGCGCACGTACGCCGAGCGCAGCGGGGTGCGGTAGAGCTCGCGCCCACCGGCCGCGCGGAGGACACCGGTGATGTCGCTCCACTGTGGAGCGGCGGCGAACGGCACCCGCTGGCGGGGGTCGGCGCCCACCGCGTAGGTGACCGTGGCCGCGTTGAGCACAGCCGCGTAGGCCGAGCCTTCGCCGGGGACAGCCAGCGTGGGCTCACCGGCGAGCGCCGCGGTCAGCCCGTCGAGCGGTGAGACGACGCGGGCCGGCTGGACCAGCGCGCTCCCGCCGCCCTGTACCCGCGCGTCGGCGGCGAGCGCACCCGAGACGGCGACCGTGCGCAGGCGCGCCGGGTCGAGGGGGAGGAGGTCGCCCTCGTTGCGGACGAGCACGAACGAGCGGGCGGCGATCTCGCGGGCGACCGCCGCACCGTCGAGTGTGGAAGGCGGGACGACCGCGGGTGTGGCGCCGTCGAGGATGCCGACGCGGGCGGCGAGGCGAAGCACCCGGCGTACCTTGTCGTCGACCACCTCTTCCGGGACGGCGCCGGAGCGGACCGCGGCGACCAGTGCCTCGCCCCACGGGTCGCCGACCGCCGGCATCACCACGTCGAGCCCGCCGTTCGCCGCGGGTGCGGTGGTGCGGGCGGCGGTCCAGTCGGAGACGATGAAGCCGTCGAAGCCCCACTCCCGCTTGAGCACTCCGAGCTGGAGGTCGGCGTGCTCGGTCATGGTGCTGCCGTTGACCCCGTTGTAGGCGGCCATCACGCCCCACGCGCCGGCACCGACGATCCGCTCGAACGGCGCCAGGTAGAGCTCGCGCAGCGCCCGCTCGCCGACCCGTATGTCCACCGTGAACCGGTCGGTCTCCGCGTCGTTGGCCACGAAGTGCTTGACCGTCGTGCCCACGCCCTGCTCCTGCACGCCCGTCATGTACGCCGCGCCGATCTCGCCGGTCAGCAGCGGGTCTTCGGAGTAGCACTCGAAATGGCGGCCGCCGAGCGGGCTGCGGTGCAGGTTGACGGTCGGGGCGAGCAGCACGTGCACGCCCTTGCGGCGGGCCTCCTGCCCGAGCACCTGACCGGCGGTGCGGGCCAGGGCCGGATCCCACGTCGCCGCGAGCGCGGTGGGGCTGGGCAGGGCGACGGACGGGTCGTCGGGGCGCCACCCGATGCCGCGCAACCCGATCGGGCCGTCGGACATCACCAGCGAGCGCAGGCCGATCTCGGGGATGGCGGGGAGGGTCCAGAAATCCTTGCCGGACAGCAGCTTGACCTTGGTCTCGAGGTCCAGGGCCGCCAGCGCTTCCTCGATGACCGACATCGTTTGATCTTAGACGCGCGCGAGGCGCCCCGCAGTGGGGACGCCTCGCATTCGGGCGGTGGGGGTCAGCCGCCCAGGCTCGCCGCCGCCGACTGGATCCCGGAGGCGAACGTGCTCACCTCGGTGTAGACACCGGGGAAGTTGGGGCGGGCGCAGCCGTTGCCCCAGCTCGTGATGCCGACCTGGATCCACGCGTTGCTGGCGTCCCGGCGGAACATCGGGCCACCCGAGTCGCCCTGGCAGGTGTCCACGCCGCCGGCCGTGTACCCGGCGCAGATCTCTTCGGCCACGATGACGTCGCCGCCGTACATCGAGTCGCAGGTCGAGTCGCTGACGAACGGCACCTGCGCCTTCAGCAGGTACCGCGACTGCCCGCCGCCCTCACGGGTGGCGCCCCAGCCGGCGATGGTGAACGTGCCGCTGTTGTACGCGGTGCTCGTCGCGATCGGCAGCGTGGCCAGGCCGGTGACCGGGCTGGCGAGCCGGATCAGCGCCCAGTCGTCGCCGTTGCCGTTGTAGCCGGGTGCCCGGTAGACGTAGTTCGAGCGCACCTGGATGCGGCCCGAGGTCGACTGTAGGTCGACGACGCCGAGCGTCGCCGTGATGCTTGTGTTGGTGCCCGTCCGGCCCACGCAGTGCGCGGCGGTCAGCACCAGGCGCGGGCTGTAGAGCGCCCCGCCACAGCCCATCGACAGCCGGACCATGAACGGGAACTCGCCCTGCGCGGCACGCGTGCCACCCACGACGAACGGCGTCACGTCGGCCGCGGCGGCCGGTGCCACCGGTGCGGCGACGGTGAAGCCGCCAACCGCCAGTGCCGCAGCGAACGCCCCCACGACTTTGCGCCAGCGAACCATAGGATCCTCCCCACACGGATGGCGCACCTCGTGAGCGCGCACATGTCACGGATGTCGGGAGCGTACGGATCGTGATTTACGAATGGCAATGAGTCGATGCCATCCCAGCTACGTCATACCGTCGGGGTCGTGAGGTTTGCCCGGACCTCGTTCAGGTATCCGATGAAGCGCTCACGGTCGGCCTCGTCCAATGTGTGCAGTGCCTTTTCGGTGAGCTTTGCCACCTCGGCGGCCATGATGTCCTTGAGCTCGCGGCCCCGGTCGGTGAGGCGGAGCTGGACCAGCCGGGCGTCGGTGGGGTGCGGCTCGCGGCGCAGGATGCCGGCGGCCTCCAGTCGGGTGGCGGTGCGGGTGACGGTGGGCACGGCGAGGCCCAGTCGCTTGGCCAGCTCGCCCGGGGTGAGGCCGTCTTCGGCCCACAGCTCGTAGAGGAGGAACTGCTGGCCGGCCCGCACGCCGTGCCGCTGGTAGGCCTCCTCGGAGGCGGCGCCGATTGCCCGCTTCGCCGCCCAGAACGCGGCCTGGAACTCACCGCCCACCCTTGCCCCACAGTCATTAGCCGGCTAACGTATTATCATTGTCTGGCTAATGATACCTACGGAGGGAGAGGGTCGTGCGCACCCTCATCACCGGGCCCACCGGACGGGTGGGCAGCCGCTACGTGCGGCGCCAGCTCGACCTGCATCGGCCGGTGCGGGTGCTGGTGCGGACCGAGGCCCAGGTCACCCCCTGGTGGAACGGCGGGGCCGAGGTCGTCGTCGGCGACCTGCGTGAGCCGGAGACGTCCCGGCTGGCGGTCGAGGGCGTCGACACGGTGGTGCACATCGCGGCGGCGTTCCGGGGCGTGCCCGACGACGAGGCCTACGCGGTCAACCGCGATGCCACCATCGCGCTGGCCCGAGCCGCGCTCGACGCCGGTGTGCGCCGGTTCGTCTTCGTCAGCACCAATCTCGTGTACGGCCCGGGACGCGGCCGGCCGTGCGACGAGCGCGACGAGCCCCGGCCGGCGGGCGCCTACCCGACCGGCAAGGCGGCCGCCGAGGTGGAGCTGCTCCGGATGCACCGCGAGCAGGGCCTGCCGGTGCGCGTCGCCCGGCTCGCGTTCGTGTACGGCGACGGCGACCCGCACCTGGCCGAGTCGCTGATGTGGGCCCGCCGCTGGCCCCCGCACCAGCGGCTGCACCTGGTGCACCACGCCGACGTGGCGCAGGCCCTCGATCGCATCCTCGCGGCCGAGGGAGTCGACGGGCAGATCTTCAACGTGGCCGACGACGCGCCGGTGACCGCGCTGGAGCTGCTCCGGGCCAACAAGGAGGAGCCGGACCCGGCGGCCGCCGACCGCCCGCTCGACGATCCGTGGGTGGGCATCGTCGACACCTGCCGCATCCGCACCGAGCTGGGCTACCGCCCGCTCTACCCGACCCTCTTCGTCGCCCAGGCCGCCGGCGCGCTCTAGGGAGCTAGGGTCGCCGCCTGCCGGGACGTTACTTCCAGGGCAGATTTTGCCCACGCCCGCGTCAGCTGTAGACCGTATGCTCCCGCGGGCACCGCTCCCGGCCGGCGGCTCGCAGACCGAGCCGAAACCCCCGGCCGTCCACTGCCAGGCCCGCGGTGCAAGCCCTCGGGCAAGACCATGCTCGGCGGCTGGCCCCCGGCTGAGCCACTGATCTGACTTTCGCACAAGACCTGGACCCACACATCAAGGAACCCAGCCACGGCGGGCTCCCCGGCACAGCAGATCTTGGTACGAATTGGCCCCCAGAGGGGCACCTTCATACCAAGATCTACCCCCTCGCCGGCAGCGAAGGTCGGCGAGCCCCGGCGAGCCGCCGACCGCAGCGGTGCCCGCGGGGAGTAAGCGGCCCGCAACTGACACGGACGGGGCAAACTGAGTTTCGAGACCGCAGCGACCTTGGCTCCGAAGGGTCTCTGGAGGCCTTTCGGATTCGGGGGTTTCGCCATCGCCCGGCCGGCGGCGCGTCGACTGAGCCGACACACCCGGGGGCACCGATCCGACAAGGGTTCGCGCCGTGGGCTTGCACCGCGGGCCTCGCAGCGTGGGTCGGGGACCTCGGCGAGCGCCAGCTCGCCGCCGACCGGCGCGGTCTCCGGCGGGAGCGGCGGTCCGCAGCTGACACGGACCCGGGCGAACTCAAGCTCGAGGAACACGACGGCGGCGTCACCCCTGATCCCGGAAGATCTCAAGTGTGGCGGCCAAAACGTTGGCCGGCTTGGTCGGCCCGGGTGAGCGGCGGGCCGAAGGCCGCCGCACTAGCATTCAGCGGATGACCACCACAGACTGCCTGTTTTGCAAGATCGTCGCGGGCGACATCCCCGCCGCCAAGGTGCACGAGACGGCGACGACGTTCGCGTTTCGGGACATCGGGCCGAAGGCGGCCGTGCACGTGTTGGTGATCCCGAAGGCGCACCACGCCGACGTCGCCGCGCTCGCCAACGCGGACCCGGCGCTCGCCGGCGAGGTGCTGACCGCGGCCGCCGCCGTGGCCGAGGCCGAAGGGCTGCTCGACGGCGGCTTTCGGGTCATCTTCAACACCGGGCCGTACGCCGGCCAGGAAGTCTTCCACGTGCACGCGCACGTGCTCGGCGGCGAGCCGCTAGGCCCGATGATCTCCAAATAGGTAGACCGGGATCTCGTCGAGCGGCACCGGCCGGTCCACAGTGACCGGTCCGGTGTGGTGCTCGCCGGTGAAGTAGTCCACCCACTTACCCGCCGGCAGGTACACCGGCCACGTCGTGGCACCGGGTGAGGTGACCGGCGCGACGAGCAGATCGTCGCCGAGGCGGTACTGGAGCGGAAAGTCCCACACCCGCTCGTCGCCCGGGTGGTCGAAGAAGAGCGGCCGCATCAGGGGACGTCCACTCTCGACGGACACTCGCGCCTGCTGGACAAGGTACGGCACGAGGTCGTCGCGGAGCTTGGCGAACCGGCGGTACACCGCCAGCACGCTCGCGTCTCCGGTCCGCGCGGCGATGTTCCACGGCGTGCGGTCGCGCGATGGCACGCGGTGGTGGTTGAACTCCGAGTGGTACTGCATCAGCGGCGCGAAGCAGGCCGCGGCCGCCGACCGCAGGTAGAGCTCGGCGTCCGGGATCTCGCCGGAGAAGCCGCCGAGGTCCCAGCCCCAGAAGAAGATGCCGCCGACACCCGCGGTCAGCCCGGCCGTGATGGAGGCGCGGAAGCCCTCCCATGTGGAGTCTTCGTCGCCGGCCCAGTGCGTGGGAAACGCCGCCGACCCGGTGAACCCGGCCCGGCTGAACGTGACGGGCGCGAGCTCGTGGTAGGCGGCGGCGTACCGCACGGCGTACAGGTTGTTGGCCGCGTCGCCCCGGGAGCCGTCGAAGTAGCGCAGGTCGTGACCCCACGGATGCTCTCCACCATCCGTCTTGAACCCGTCGATCCCGAGGTCCTCGACGAGATAGCGGCGCTTGTCCAGCCACCACCGGCGGGCGTCCGGGTTGGTCCAGTCGGGCAGCAGCGCGCCGGGAAACCACCAGCCGCGGTTGTGGTGGGCGGAGCCGTCGGCCTCGCGGACCGCGTAGCCGCGCTCCTCCATCGTGGACAGATCCGCCGCCACCTGCCCGGTGGAGCCCCGATCGACGGGCACGAGCGGGATCTGCCACAGCAGCACCTTGACGCCGGCCGCGTGCAGCTCGTCGACCATCGCCTTGGGGTCGGGCCAGGCGCCGTCGGGTGGGAAGTCGAAGTCGGCCAGCCGGTGCGGCGCGCCGTCCGGGTGCACCTCGTACTTGGCGTCGCGGAACGCGACGAACGTCTCCTCGTCGCTCCACGCCTCGATGACCACGGCGCCCACCGGCACGTCCTCGGCTAGGCTGCGGCGCACCTCGGCCAGCACGCGCTCCTGGGTGTTCCACTCGTTGCCGCTCATCCACGGCCGGAACACCCACTCCGGCGGCAGGCTCGGCCGTCCCGTGTCGGCGAGAAACGCGCTCACCACATCGGACGGTGTGCCGGCGTAAAAGCGCAGCGGCAGCACCGGGTCGATCGGGTCGATCTCCGCCTCGACCAGCAGCCGGTCGGGAGCGGTGGCGCCGACGTCGTACCAGGTGCGGCGGCTCGTCGCGACGTGGAACCCCCAGCATCCCTCGGCGCCGACGACGAGCGCGAACGGCATCGGCAGGTAGGTGCGGTGCCCCTGCCGCTTGTACTGCTCGAAGACGGTGGCGTCGAGGATCTCGCCGCGCTGGTCGAGGCCGTGAAACCGCTCGCCGAAGCCGACCACGTGCGCGCCCGGCGCCAGCGCCAGGGCGAACCGCACCCGTCGCGGCCCCTCGCTCCCCACCAGCCATTCCACATCGGACACCGCGCCTGGCCCGGTTACGTCGAGCCGCCCGCCGTCGCGGCGCCAGTCCAGCGGCCTTACCTCGAACGGGCCCACCGTCGTGGTCCCACCGCTGATCGTGTACGAGTCGTCGCCGCTCGCCACCGCGCGGGCGATCCATACGGCGTCGCCTCCGGTGGCCGGAGCCGCCGCCGCGGCATCCGCGAGATGACCACCCGCGCTACGGGCGGGCGGTGCCGGCCGCGCCCCGAAGTCGAGGGTCAGCGTCGCGGGATCGACCCGCTCGGCTTTTGCGATCTTGCCACTCGCAAAGGACACCTCCACCGCGTCGACGTCGGGCGAGGCGAGCACGCGAATCTCGTATTCGTCGCCGGCCGAGGGCCGGGCCGGCACCCGCTGGTCGAGGTCGTACCGGTACGGGTGCTCGGTACCGAAGGGACGATGGCGCATCACAGGACTCCCAGTTCGACGGCGAGCGTCACGTACATGGCGTGCGACCACAGCAGGGGAGTGGCCACCGGCCCCCACCGCGCGGTCCACTCCGCGATGAACTCCGGCCGCTGGGTCGCCCCGCTCACCTGCTCCGGCAGGTGACCCTCCGGTGTGGCCTGAGCGGCGACCCAGTCCAGCCTGGACAGTGCCAGGTCACGGCGGCCCGTGCGTGCCTCGTGCCAGCCGAGCCAGGCGGTCAGGATGAGCCACTCGCCGCCGCCGTAGAACGTGTCGCCGAGGTACCGGTACACGCCGCCGCGCAGCAGGTCGCTCACCACCCGCTGGTACGTGCGCTCGGCGGCCGGCCCGGCCGGGTCGACCACTTCGAACGGTGTCAGGCAGGCCAGCAGGCTGCCGTCCACCGCCGTGCTGCCCACCCACTTGCTCAGGTGGCCGCCGGCCGGGATGAGCGCGTCGACCGCCGGGCTGGCGGCCCCGGCGGCGCGGAGCCCCGCCGAGACCGCACCGAGCGTGGCGACGTGCCGGTGCTCGGCGTGCTCCTCCCACCAGTCGTAGCAGGGCCGGTCGCCGAACGCGACCAGGTAGTCCACAGTAGACTTGATCGCGCCGGCGTAGGGCTCCACCGACCGCCCGTGCCGCGCCGCGTGCGCGTGCAGCGCCCACAGCCACGTGCCGTACCCGTCGAGCTGGAAGTCCCACCACGGCTCGTCGCCGTCGCCGCCCTCCAGCGTGTATCGGGTCGGCAGCATGCGCTCGACCGGCGCCGCCTCGCCCAGCGCCACGAGCTCCGCGATCCGGCCGGACCGGGCCTCGATGACCCCCGCGCACCACGCGAAGAACGCCTCGGCGCTCTCCGGCCGGCCCGCCCGGCTCATCGCGTCGGCGATGAACGCCCCGTCCCGCAACCAGCAGTACCGGTAGACGGGATAGGTCGGGCAGGCCGGGTACGCCCCGGACGGGTGCTGGTGCGCGGCGATCAGCGCGACGCTGGACTCGGCGAGCGTGCGCAGGTCGGCGCGGCGGGCGGTGTCGGTCACAGCAGCGCGTCCACCGACTTGGCGGCCTCGTCGAGAGCCTCCTGCGCGGTCGCCTGCCCGGACGCCGCCTTCTCCAGCGCCTCGGTCACGATGTCCTGCATCTTGGCCTGCTGGGTGTCGACGACCGGCGGCAGCGCGATCGCGTCCAGCGCGTCGAAGACCGCCTTCCGGTTCGCCGGCGGGGTCTGCTTCAGATACGTGTCGAACGCGGCCTGGTCGTTGACCGCCGGAAGCTCCCAGTTGGAGGCGAGCCGGGTCTGCACCGTCGTCTGCGAGGTGGACAGGAAGCGGGCCCACTTCCACGCCGCGGCGCCCTTGGACGTCTTGGCCGACACGGCGGTCGCGTTCATGAAGACCGCGTTCGCCTTGGCCGTGTTGCCCGGCTCGGTGACGACGTCGTAGTCGAGGCCGGCGCCGGCCAGCCCGGCGAACTGCCAGATCCCGTTGTGCCACATGGCGAGCTTGCCCGACTTGAAGAGCGCCGTGTCGTAGTCGGCCTTGCCACCGATCTCCGCCACGGTCGGCTGCACCGTGCCCGGCTTGCCCAGCAGCCAGTTGGCCGCTTCAAGGCCCTTGGCGTCGTTGAATGTCGCCTTCTTGCCGTCGGCGGAGAAGAACGAGCCGCCGGCCTGGGCCAGCGCCTTGTAGAACTCGTGGAACGTCACCGGCTGGTAGTCGCCGTAGACGCCCTTGGCCTTGTCGGTCAGCTTCTCCGCCGCCGCCTTCTCGTCGGCCCAGGTCCAGTCGGCGGTCGGGTACGCCACGCCGGCGGCGTCGAAGAGCTTCTTGTTGTAGAAGAGCACGACGTCGGAGAACGTCGTCGGCACCGCGTACTGCTTGCCGTCGTGCTTGAACGCCTCCAGCGCCTTCGGGTAGACCCGCGCCGGGTCGTAGCCGTCGTCCTGGCCGGCGAGCTTGTCGAGGTTGAGCAGCGCGCCCGAGCGGGCGTACGTCACGAAGTTCTCGTAGTTGAGCTCGAACGTGTCCGGCGCGCTCCCGCCCGCGATCGCGGTCTGTAGCTTGGTGAAGTAGTCGTCGTAGGCCGCGGTCTGCACCTGCACCGTGATGCCGGGGTTCTGCTTCTCGAACTCGGCCTTGATGGTGTCGAGGTCCTTGAGGTGGTCGGGGGCGGCGGAGAAGGTGAAGTACGTGACCGTGCCCGTGGCGCCGCTGTCGCCCGAGTCGCCGGAGTCGCCGCCGTCGCCGCACGCGGCGAGCAGACCCGCCGCCGCGACGAGCGCCGCGACCTTCCTGAACGTGCCCATTGGTGGTTCTCCTTAGGACTTGATTCCGGTGAACGTGATGCCGCGCACGACGTACCGCTGCGCGAAGACGTAGAGCGCGAGGATGGGCAGGACGGAGACCGTCGAGCCGGCCATGACGACGTTCCAGGCGGTGCTGTACCGGCCCTGGAGCAGCGACAGGCCCACGGGCAGCGTCATGTGCGCCTCGGTCTGCGCGATGACGAGCGGCCACAGAAACGCGTTCCAGCTGGACATGAACGCGAAGACGGCGAAGGTGGCGAGCGCCGGGGCGACGAGCGGGAGCAGCACCTGGGCGAAGACCCGCACGTGCCCGGCACCGTCCACATAAGCCGCCTCGTCCAGCTCCTTGGGCAGGGCCAGGAACGCCTGGCGGAGCATGAACACGCCGAAGCTGGAGACCACGGTGGGCAGCAGCAGGCCGGCGTAGCTGTCGACGAGGCCGAGGTACCGCATCTCGATGAAGAGCGGCACGATGATGACCTGCATCGGGATCATCATGGTGGCCAGGTAGAGGAGGAAGACGAGGTTGCTGCCGCGGAAGCGGAGGCGACTGAACGCGTACGCCGCCGTGGCGCTGGTGAAGAGCTGGAGCAGCGTCGAGGCGATCGCCACGCCGATGCTGTTGGCCGCGAACCGCCAGAACGGAAACGCGTCACCAAGCCGCCCGTAGGTGTCCACTGTGGCCGGATCGGGCAGCAGCGGCGCGCCGGCCCGGCCCAGTTGGGCGTCGCCGGTGACGCTGGTGAGCACCATCCACACGAACGGGCCCACCATCGCGAGCGCGCCAAACGTCAGCGCCGCGTACCGCAGGATCGTCTTACTCATAGTGCACCCACCGGCGCTGGAGGCGGAGTTGTACCGCGGTGACGGCCAGGATCACGAGGAAGAGCACGATGCTCATCGCCGAGGCGTAGCCGACCCGGCCGTACGAGAACGCGTACTCGACGATCTGCTGGACCACGACGGTGGACGCGCCGCCCGGCCCGCCCTCGGTCATCACCCAGACCTGGTCGAAGACCTGGAATCCGTTGATGAGGCTGATGACCGTGACGAAGAACAGCGACGGCGAGAGCATCGGGAGCGTGATGCCGCGCAGCTTGCGCCACGGGCCGGCACCGTCCAGCGAGGCCGCTTCGAGCAGGTCGCGGGGGATCGCCTGGAGCCCGGCGAGGAGGATGACCGCGACGAAGCCGACGTCCTTCCACACCGAGGCGAGCACGACCGAGGGCATCGCCCAGTCCGGGTCGGTCCACCAGCCGGGCCCCGCCACGCCGACCCAGCCGAGCGCCCGGTTGACGAGCCCGTCGGCCGGGTTGAGCAGCCACTTCCAGAGCAACGACACGGCCACCCAGCTGCTGATCACCGGCAGGAAGAAGGTGGCCCGGTAGAGCGTCATCGCCGGCAGCTTGGCGTCGAGCAGCAGCGCCACGGCCAGCCCGAAGACCAGCACGAGCGGCAGGTAGCCGGCGAGGTAGAGCAGTGTGTGCCCGAGCGCGGCGCGGAAGTCGGCGTCGCCGGCGAGCTCGGTGTAGTTGTCCAGTCCGACGAACTCGGCGGTGCCGATCAGGTTCCAGTCCTGGAGGCTGACCCAGAGCGTGCCGACCATCGGGCCGATCCAGAATGCGAGCAGCAGCACCAGGCTGGGGGAGAGGAACGCGGCGGCCGCGCCCGCGGTCCGCCACCGCCGGGCCCGGCCCGGCTTGCGCCGTGCGGCCGGCTTCGTCGCCGGCGGCCGGGTGGCGACGGCGGTCATTGCGCAAGCTCCGCGCCGGGAAACGCGGCCATCCGCGCGCGCACCGCGTAGGCCTGTGGCTCGGCGCTCAGCGTGAACGGCGTGCGGAGCACAAGGGCGGCCGCGCCGAGCGCCCACTTCGCGTCGTCCCACGGGTCGACGTGCACGCCCACCGCGTCGGCGAGCGGCGGAAACATCCCCTCGCGGAACGCCCGCAGGAAGCCCTCGGACAGGTGTGCCCAGGCGAGCGTGCCCTCGCCGCTGACCAGCACGGCCTGTGGGTCGAGCACCGCGGCCAGGCCGGCGGTGATGCCACCCAGGCGGGCGCCGGCTTCCCGGTAGACCTCGCGGGCGCCCCGGTCGCCCGCGTCGGCGGCCGCGCGCAGGTCGGCGGGACCGTTCGCGGCCACCCCGGCGGCGCGGGCCCGCTCGACGAGGGCGGCGTCGGACACGTAGGTCTCCAGGCAGCCGCGCTTGCCGCAGTGGCAGGGCGGCCCGGCCGGGTCGACCGGCAGGTGGCCCAGCTCGCCCGCCGCGCCGTGCCCGCCGCGGCGCAGGTCACCGCCGCTGACCACGGCCGCACCGACGCCCTGCCCGAGCGTGACGGTGAGGAAGTCGTCGTAGGGGCGGCCGATGCCGTACAGGTGCTCGTAGGCCGCCAGCGTGTTGACGTCGTTGTCGACGAGCACCGGCACGTCGAGCAGGCGGCTCAGGTATTGCGGGAGGGGCATGTGCCGCCACCCGATCAGAGGCGCCTCGACGAGCCCGCTGCGGCCGTCGACGAAGCCGGGCACGCCCAGCCCCACGCCGAGCAGCGGGGTGTCGGCGGCCTCCGCCACGTACGGCCGGAGCAGCTCGGAGAGCGCGTCGAACGGGTTGGCCGCGATCGCGTCGAACGGCGCCGAGAACTCGGCCAGCACGGTGCCGTCGAGGTCGGCGCGGATGCCGGTGACCCGGTCGGAGGTGACCTTGACGCCGATCGCCACGGCGGCCGAACCGACGACCGCCAGCAGCTCGCCGGGGCGGCCGCCGCGCGGCTCGGCGTCGTCGACCTTGCGGATCACGCCGGCCTCCATGAGTGCCCGGCTCACCGCGGTGACGGTGGGCGGGCTGAGCCCGAGCCGGCGCGCGATGTCCGCCCGCGAGATCGGGCCGTGCCGGCCGACGAGGGCGAGCACCGCGACGCGGTTGACGTCTCGCAACCGCGGTCCCGACGTGGCGGAGGTCATCGGCGGCATCCTTCCTTCAGTACCTTTGTTAGGTGGCTGAAGAAAGTTTCCGAATGTTTGTGTCCCGTGTCAAGGTCCATTCGGGCGATACGATCGCCGGGATTTCGGGGAGGAGCCGCGGATGTCGAAGAAGCTGGCGAGGCTCGCACAGCAGGTGCAGGCCGAGGCGCGGGTGCCGGCGCTGTCGGCGGCGCTGCACCGGGCCGACCGGCCGCTCTGGCAGGTGCAGGCCGGCGCGGCCGGCGCGGAGAGCCAGTTCCGGATCGGGTCGGTGACGAAGACGTTCACCGCCGTGCTCGTGCTCCAGGCCCGCGACGACGGCCTGCTCGACCTGGACGACCCGATCGGCCGCCATCTCGACCTGCCGGCGCACGGCGACCTGCCGCTGCGGCGGCTCCTCTCGCACACCTCCGGGCTCCAGCGCGAGCCGTACGGCGACGTATGGGACACGCTGCTCGCGCCCGACGCCGACCGGCTGCTCGCCGAGATCGACCGGGCCGAGCGGGTGCTCCCGCCGGCCCGGCGGTACCACTACTCCAACCTGGGCGTTTCGCTACTCGGGCACGCGGTCGCCCGGCTGCGCGGCGGCACCTGGGGCGAGGTGTTGGAAGATCGCATCCTGCGCCCGCTCGGCCTCTCCGCTACGACGGTCCAGCCCACCGGCCACGCGGTGACCGGCTACCTCGTCGACGCGTACAGCGACCACACCCGCCCGGAGCCGTCGACCGACTTCGGTGGCGTGGGCCCAGCGGGGCAGCTCTGGAGCACTGCCGGCGACATGGCGCGCTGGGCCGCGTTCCTCGCCGACCCGGCCGCGCTCGACCCGGGAGCGGACGTGCTCGCTCCGTCCACTCTGGACGAGATGCGTTGGCCGCTGACCGCCACCGACGAGGCGTTGTGGGCGGCCGGGTTCGGGCTCGGACTGATCCTGATCCCGCAAGGGGAGCGCATCGTCCACGTCGGACACGACGGCGCGATGCCCGGCTTCCTCGCCGGCGTGTACGGACGCCGCCCCGCGCCCGCCGGCGTCGGCGACGGCACGCCGCGGGCCATGGGCTGCGCCGTGCTCGGCTCGTCCGGCACCGCGGTCGCCACCATCGACCTGCCGCACAAGCTGCTCGCCGCGGCTGTCGAGGAAGACCCGGCCGAGATCGCGCCGTGGACACCGGGTGAGCCGGCCCCGGAGGCGTACCGGTCGGTGCTGGGCCGCTGGTGGGGCGAGGGCTTCGAGTACGTCTTCTTCTGGCGGGACGGCGCCCTGCGGGCCCGCGGGGCGGACGACCCGCCCAGCCGCCCGCCGGCCACCTTCGCGCCCGTGCCGGACCGCCCCGACGTGCTGCGCGGTGTCGCCGGCCGCGAGGTCGGCGAGCTGCTGCGGCTCACCCGCGACGCCGGCGGCACCGTGGTACGCATGCACTGGGCCACCTACCGCTTCACCCGCGACCAGCAGACGTTCTCCGGAGACTGAGGGAACCCCGCGCCGCCCCGGCTGCCTTTGGGGTGGTGACGAGGGAGGTGCGGCATGTCGCATCGAGTGAAGGACCTGCTGGACGAGGCGTGCGCAGGGATCGAGCCGCGCAGCCCCGATCCGGTGGCGGCGGTGGTGCGCCGCGGCCGGGCCGGGCGGGTCAGGGCCATCGCCGCCGCGGCGCTGGCCGTGGTCACGGTGCTCACGGGGGGCACCGTCGCCGGGACGCGCCTGCTCGACAATTCGCCGCCGGAGCCGGCGACGGAGACGACGGCCGCCGCCAAGCCCGCCACGCGCCCCGACCGGCCGCCGGCGCCGCGCGAGGTGAAGGGTCGGGTGGTAGCGGGGAACGTGAGCCTGGCGGTCCCGGACGGCTGGAAGGTGTATCCCCCGTACCCCGAGTACACGCCGCCGCCGTCCGACCCTGGATGCGGCGCCCACTACGCCCGGACGGTCCTGGTCGGCGAGGGCGGAAACCCGGATGGACCGCCAATCTGGTGTACGACCGGCGAGATCGAGGTGCAGAGCCTCTACGACTTCCGCCCGTACGTCTACACGCGGTCCGGTGACGCCACGACGCCCATCGTCCCGCCCCGGATGATGACGCTGGACGGCGGCGAGTCGGCCTGGCTGCGGACCGACGCCGACGGTGTGTACTGGCTCGTGCTGCCGTGGTCACGGGTCGAGGTGCGGATCCGTGCCGGCGCGGACCTGCGGCAACAGGTCCTCGACTCCCTCGAGACCGGCCGCTGGGCGACGGCTGCCCTCGCGCTGCCCCTGCGTGCCGAGTACGCCAAGCTCACCGTCTCGACCGACGCCGAGCGGGCGCGCGAGCACGAGCTCACCGACCAGGCGAAGGTGCGGCGTGCGATGGAGCTGCTGCGCCAGGCGCCCAAGGTGGCACAGGGCGACAGCTGCGCCCGCGAGGACCAGCCGACGGTCGAGCTGGAGATCGGCCTGCCGCCCGGCGTCCCGGCCCCGCCGCAACAGGACTTCGTGAAGAACCCGGTGCTGTCGTCCTTCCTGATCGGTCTTGCGGACGGTTGCCACGAGGTCGTCTCCGAGGAGGGCGGGCGGGTGCGCCTCGACGGCGCGAGCCTCGCCGAGCTGGGCGACCTCTTCGGAGTGGAGTTGCCGTGACCGGGGCTAGTCGAGGGCCGGAGGGGTTCGCCGAGTTCGTCCGCGACCGGTACACGGCGCTGGTCCGGCACGGCGCGATCCTCACCGGCGACCCAGGTCACGGCGAGGACCTCGCCCAGGAGGCACTGGTCAAGACGTACCGCGCGTGGCGGCGGCTGCACCCGGACGGCGATCCGGAGGCGTACACCCGGCGGGTGATGGTGCGGGCGGCCTGGCGGGCCGGGCGGCGGCTGTGGCGGGGGGAGGTGCCGACCGAGGCGCCGCCCGAACGCGCCGGCTCCGACCCGTACGACGGCGCGGACACCGCCCACCTCGTCCTCCAGGCGCTGCGGACGCTCCCCGCCCAGCAGCGTGTGGTGCTGGTGCTGCGCTACTGGGGCGGGCTGTCCGAGCAGGAGATCGCGGCCGACCTGGGCTGCTCGGTGGGGACGGTGAAAAGCCGGGCCAGCCGGGCGGTCGCGACCCTCCGGCGGGGTGGCGGGCCGCTGGCCGACGCGTTCGTCACGGCCGACATCCGGTAACTGCTCGTTTGTCCGTTTCGGAAATCCGCAACCAACCGGTCGCGCGCGCGGAAATGGGCGCGGTGGTCAGGGCGTTGAGCCGATACGATGGAGCAGTTCCGCATGTCGCGCCACGGGGCGCGGCACCGAGACCGAGAGCAGGTGGCGTTGGCCCGCGGGCCGATCTATGACCACGACATCCCCCACCGAGCAGACCCGCGTGCAGACCAAGATCACGGTTCCTAACTCGCAGATCATGGTGAACCTGCTCGGCGCCGGGGATGAGATTCTCCGGCTCGTCGAGCGTTCTCTCGCGAGTGACGTGCACGTGCGGGGCAACGAGATCACCGTCACCGGCGCACCGGCCGACAACGCGCTGGCCGAGCGCCTCTTCGCCGAGCTGCTCGAGTTGATCGAAAAGGGTGAAACACTGACCACCGACGCTGTCCGGCGCACCGTCGGCATGCTCGAGCAGGGCACGGCCGAGCGGCCCGCCGAGGTCCTCACGCTCAATATCCTGTCCCGGCGCGGGCGCACCATCCGCCCCAAGACGCTGGGGCAAAAGCGCTACGTCGACGCGATCGACGGGCACACCATCGTCTTCGGCATCGGCCCCGCCGGCACGGGTAAGACCTACCTGGCCATGGCCAAGGCCGTGCAGGCGCTCCAGGCCAAGCAGGTCAACCGGATCATCCTGACCCGGCCGGCCGTCGAGGCGGGCGAGCGGCTCGGCTTCCTGCCCGGCACGCTCTACGAGAAGATCGATCCTTACCTGCGGCCGCTCTACGACGCGCTGCACGACATGCTCGACCCCGAGTCGATCCCGCGGCTGATGCAGGCCGGCACGATCGAGGTCGCGCCCCTGGCGTACATGCGGGGTCGCACGCTCAACGACGCGTTCATCATCCTCGACGAGGCGCAAAACACCACGCCCGAGCAGATGAAGATGTTCCTGACCCGGCTCGGCTTCGGTTCCAAGATCGTGGTCACCGGTGACGTCACGCAGGTCGACCTGCCCGGGGGCACCACGAGTGGCCTCAAGGTCGTGCGCGGGATCCTCGAAGGCGTCGAAGACGTCCACTTCGCGCAGCTGGGCAGCTCCGACGTGGTGCGCCACAAGCTGGTCAGCGACATCGTCGACGCGTACGCCCGGTACGACGCGGAGCGCGAGACGCAAAATGTGCACGCGGTGCCCGACCGCACCGCCCGCGCCGGCCGTCGCCGGTAGTCCGTCTTCTGGGGGAAAGCACGTTGTCCATAGAAATCGCCAACGAGTCCGGCGTCGACGTCGACACCGACGCCGTGCTGGCGGTGGCCCGGCACGCCCTCGACGAGATGGGTGTCAACCCGCTCGCCGAGCTATCCGTCCTGCTCGTCGACGTCGACTACATGACCGAGCTCAACCACCGCTGGATGGGCAGTGACGGCCCGACCGACGTGCTCGCGTTCCCGATGGACGAGGGGAGCGTCGACCACGGGCCGGGTGAGGCGGGCGCGGGTGAGCCGGCGCTGCTCGGCGACATCGTGCTGTGCCCCGAGGTGGCGGCCAAGCAGGCGGCCACCGCCGGCCATTCCGCGGCCGACGAGCTGCACCTGCTGACCGTCCACGGCGCCCTGCACCTGCTCGGCTACGACCACGCCGAGCCGGAGGAGGAGCGGGAGATGTTCGCGCTTCAGGCCCGGCTGCTGTCCAGCTGGCGGGCCTCCCGAGGCCAGTGACTTCCGCGGCGGCCGCCGCCGGCGGCGGGTTACCCGACTTACAACTGCTGATCTTCGCGGCCGGGCTCGTCGTCCTGGCCGGCATCGTGGCGATGACCGACGCCGCGCTCGCCGCCGTCTCGCCCGCGCGCGCCGCCGAGCTGGCCCGCGAGGGGGTACGCGGCGCCCGCGCCCTCCAGATCGTCGCCTCCGACGTGGTCCGCCACCTCAACCTGCTCCTGCTGCTGCGGCTGCTCTGCGAGCTGACCGCCACCACGCTCGTGGCGCTGGTGGCCGTCGACACGTTCAGCGCCGGATGGACGGCTGCGCTGGTCACGGCCGGCGCGATGACCGTGGTCAGCTTCGTCGTCGTGGGCGTCGGCCCGCGCACGATCGGCCGCCAGCACGCGTACGCCGTGGGCCGCGCCACCGCGCCGCTGGTGCGCTGGCTGGGCCGGGCGCTCGGCCCGCTCGCCTCGCTGCTGATCCTGATCGGCAATATGGTCACGCCCGGCAAGGGCTTCCGGGAGGGCCCCTTCGCCACCCAGATCGAGCTGCGCGAGCTCGTCGACCTCGCCGAGCAGCGGGGCGTGGTCGAGCACGGCGAGCGCCAGATGATCCACTCGGTCTTCGCGCTCGGCGACACCATCGCCCGCGAGGTGATGGTGCCGCGTACCGAGATGGTGTGGATCGAGTCGCACAAGTCGCTGCGGCAGGCGCTGGTGCTCTTCCTGCGCTCCGGCTTCTCCCGCATCCCGGTGATCGGCGAGAGCGTCGACGACGTGCTCGGCGTGCTCTACCTCAAGGACGTCGTGCGGCGCGCACAGAGCGGCGACCCGGGGGCCGACGCGACCGCGGTGGCCGACCTCATGCGCGAGGCGACCTTCGTGCCGGAGTCCAAGCCCGTCGACGACCTGCTCTCCGAGATGCAGGCCGCCCGCACCCACCTGGTGATCGTGGTCGACGAGTACGGCGGCACCGGCGGCCTCGTCACGATCGAAGACATCCTCGAAGAGATCGTCGGCGAGATCACCGACGAGTACGACGTCGAGCGCCCGCCGGTCGAGCGGCTCGCCGACGGCGCCGTGCGGGTGACCGCCCGCCTGCCCGTCGAAGACCTCGGCGAGCTGTTTGGCGTCGAGCTGCCCGACGACGAGGTGGAGACCGTCGGCGGCCTGCTCGCCCAGTCGCTGGGGCGCGTGCCCATCCCCGGTGCGGAGGCTACGGTGAGCGGGCTGCACATGGTCGCCGAGGGCACCACGGGCCGGCGCAACAGGATCGACTCGGTCCTGGTCCGCCCCGCGTCTAAGGGCGACGTCCCCGCCGATACACCCGAGCAAGAGAGGCAAACCGCCGATGCCTGAGCCGTCGTCCATCGTCCCGGGGCCGGCGAGGTCCGCACGCGAGGAGCGTAGCGACGAGGGCGGACCGATCCGGCCGCCCGGGGCGACAGCGAGCGGAGCGAGCGCGGCCAGCAGGGCAACCGTCGGCGCGCCCACCGACCTGGACGCCGAAGACGCGAAGCTGGTCCTGTTGGCGCGCGGTGCGCGGGCCCGGATCGGCGCTGTCGAAGGCGCCGCGGTGCGCGACCAGGACGGCCGCACGTACGCGGCGGCGAGCGTCTCGCTCCCCTCGCTGACGGTCACCGCGCTCCAGCTCGCCGTGGCCTCCGCCGCGGCGGCCGGTGCGAAGCGGCTGGAAGCGGCGGCCGTCGTCACCGAAGCGTCCACTCTGGACGGCGCCGGCTACGCCGCCGTCCGTGACCTGTCCGCCGACGCGCCGGTCCACGTCGCCGGGCCGGACGGCAAGCTCATCGGCACGGTCGTCGAGTGAAGGCCGGATTCGCCTGCTTCGTGGGCCGGCCCAACGCCGGCAAGTCCACGCTGATGAACGCGATCGTCGGGCAGAAGATCGCCATCACCTCCAGCAAGCCGCAGACCACCCGCCATGTGATCCGGGGCGTGCTGCACCGGGAAGACTCGCAGCTCGTACTCGTCGACACCCCCGGCCTGCACCGGCCGCGCACGCTCCTCGGCGAGCGCCTCAACGACCTCGTGCGGCAGACCTGGAGCGAGGTCGACGTGATCGGCCTGTGCGTGCCGGCCGACGAGGAGATCGGGCGGGGCGACCGCTTCATCACCGGCGAGCTGTCCGAGCTGAAGGCCGCGGTGATCGCGGTCGTGACCAAGGCCGACCTCGTCGACAAGAAGCGGCTGGCGGAGCAGCTCCTCGCGGTCAGCGAGCTCGCTGACTTCGCCGAGGTGGTGCCGGTTAGCGCGGTCTCCGGATACCAGGTCGACAGGCTCGTCGACGTGATGACCAAGTACCTTCCGGAGTCGCCCCAGCTCTACCCCGACGACATGCTCACCGACGAGCCCGAGCAGGTGATGATCGCCGAGCTGGTCCGCGAGGCGGCGCTGGAGGGCGTGCGCGACGAGCTGCCCCACTCGATCGCCGTCGTGGTCGAGGAGATGCTTCGCGAGGGCGGGCTGACGAAGATCTACGCCGACGTGTACGTCGAGCGCACCAGCCAGAAGGCCATCGTGATCGGGGCCAAGGGCAGCCGGCTCAAAGACGTCGGCACCCGCGCCCGCACCGAGATCGAGGCGCTGCTCGGCACCAGGGTCTACCTCGATCTGCACGTTCGCGTGGCGAAGGATTGGCAGCGCGACCCGAGGCAGCTGCGCAAGCTCGGCTTCTGACGGGCTTTGTGCGCTTCGTCACGCGGACGTTTCCGGGTGGGCGGGTTCATCGGTTGGTCAGCGGGGTAGGGCGGTAGCTACCCCCGAGCCCCGGCCTCCCGATTGGACCCATGCGAAACAGATACGTGGATCTGCTGCGCGCGCTGGCCATCGTCCGAGTCGTCGTCTACCACACCACTCACTGGGCGTTCCTCACGATCGCTTTCCCGGCCATGTCGGTGATGTTCGCGCTCGCCGGCTCGCTCATGGCGGCCTCTTTGGACAGTCACGGCGTGCGCGCGGTCGGGCGGCGGCTGCGCCGGCTGCTGCCCGCGCTGTGGGTGCTCGCCGCGGTGTTCGTGCCGGCCATGCTGCTCACCGGGCTGGCCGTGGACTGGCGGCTGCTCTACTGGGGACTGCCGCTGCTCGACCCGCCGTCCAACGCGTGGGGCGCGCTGGCGCTCAGCGCGATCTGGTACCTGCGGGACTACCTGTGGTTCGTGCTCCTCTCACCGCTGGCGCTGCCGCTCTTCCGGCGCTTTCCGATCCCCACGCTCGCCGCGCCGTACCTGCTGCTGGTGCTCATCGAGTTCGGTGTCATGCCGGCACACACGGTGCTCAAGGACGTGGGTCTCTACTTCGGCGCGTGGCTGCTCGGCTTCGCGCACCACGACGGCATGCTGCGCCGCCTGTCCTGGCGGGTGCTGGTGCCGTGCGTGGCCGCGCTGGCGGTGGCGGGCGCGGCCTGGTGGCTCACCCACCCGGGCCCGCGCGGCTACGACCTCAACGACATCCGGCTCGGCAACGCCCTGTGGTCCGCCGCGTTCGTTGTCGCGCTGCTCGGCTTCGCGCCGGCGACCACGGCCTGGCTGGAATGCCGGGCCGGCCTGCTCCGCGCCGTCACGGTGCTCAACAGCCGCGCGCTCACGATCTACCTGTGGCACATGCCGATCGTCATCGGCGTGACCGCGGTGCTCCCGCTCGGCATGGCCGCGCGGCTAGCCGTCGTGACGGCGTTGGTGGCCGTCGCCGTCGCGCTCTTCGGCTGGGTGGAGGACGTGTCGGCACGCCGCCGGCCGGTGCTGCTGCCGGTGCCTCACACCTCCCGCAGGGTGATGTCGCCGCTGCCGGTCTCCAGGTCCAGCAGGAATGTGCCGGTGGGCGAGCTCGCCACCCCGAGCGTCTTGTCCCCGGAACCAGTGCGCGCGTCCACCCGGTAGGAGCCGGCCGGTACGGCGACGTCGACGTTGCCGCTGCCGGTGTGGGTGCGCACCGCGCCGCTCTTGTCGAGCGACAGCGTGACGTCGCCGGAGCCGGTGCGGGCCGTGTTCAGCGGGCCGGACAGGCCGGTGGCGTCGATGTTGCCCGAGCCGGTGCGGGCGTCCAGCTCGCCGGCGACGTCAGTGATCACCATGTCGCCGGAGCCGGTCTGCACCTTTACCTTGCCGGAGGCCTCGGTGATGCCCACGTTGCCCGAGCCGGCGTCCAGGTCCACCGTGGACACACCGCTCAGCGAGAGGTCGCCGGAGCCGAGCTTGCCGCGGACGGCGACACCCTTAGGGGCCACGATCTCGTAGTCGACTCGGCAGAAGTCGATGCGCCCGCAGTCGGTGGCGAGCTGTAGCACCGCCCCGTTGATCTGGTACGACGTGTCGGGCTCGTCACCGTTGTAGTGGACCACGCGGCGGATGTCGACCTGCTGCGTGTCGCTGGTGGTCACCGTCACGTCACCCGAGCCCGGCTCGACGACGATCTCTTTGATCGCCACCTTCTCGGTGTTGCTGTAGTCAAGGCGGGACCGGGCGACGTCGTCGCAGCCGACCAGGCCGGCGAACGCGACCACGCCGACCACCGCGAGCAGCTTTCGGGGATCCATGCTGTGCACGCTACGGGCGCCCGACCCCGGGACACATCCGGAGTGGTCACCGAGACGACCCTGAGACGGCGTAGGGGAGAATGGGCCGGTGCCCGGATTTCGCCGCCCGCTGTACCGCGACGACGCGGTGGTGCTGCGCGTGCAGAAACTGGGCGAATCGGATCGCATCATCACGTTGCTGACCCGCCGGCACGGCCGGGTGCGGGCGGTGGCTCGGGGGGTGCGCCGCACGAGCTCCCGCTTCGGCGCGCGGCTGGAGCCGTTTGGCCACATCGATCTCCAGCTCGCCGAGGGGCCGTCGCTGCACACGGTGAGCCAGGTCGAGGGCATCGAGCTGTACGGCAAGCGGTTCCTCGAAGACTATCCCCGCTACACGGCGGCGAGCGCGATCGCGGAGACCGCCGAGCGGCTCACCCCGGTCGAGCTCGAGCCCTCGCTGCGGCTCTTCCTGCTCACGCTCGGTGCCCTGCGCGCGCTGGCCGAGGGGGCGCACGCGAGCACGCTGGTCCTCGACGCGTACCTGCTGCGGAGCATGGGTGTGGCCGGGTGGGCGCCGGCGCTCGCCGAGTGCGCGGTGTGCGGTTCGCCGGGGCGGCACGGCGCCTTCTCCGTACCAGCGGGGGGTTGTGTGTGCCCGGATTGCCGGCCGCCGGGAGCGGCCCACCCGGCGCCGGCCACGATCGACCTGATGTCCGCCCTCACGTCGGGCGACTGGCGCGTGGCCGACATCGCCGAGGCGGCCAGCCGCCGCGAGTGCAGCGGGCTGGTGGCGGCGCATTTGCAGTGGCACCTTGAGCGCGCGCTACGCTCGCTGCCGCTGGTTGATAGGGGTTGATTGTGGTTCGTTCGTTACGACGTCGGGTGCCGGTGGCGCCGACGCCGCATCCGTCCGGTGCGCGTCCGCCCGCGCTGCCCAAGGAGAGCCTGCCGCGGCACGTCGCGATCGTGATGGACGGCAACGGGCGCTGGGCCAAGGAGCGCGGCCTACCCCGGACGAAGGGGCATGAAAGGGGCGAATACTCCCTGTTCGACGCGATCGAGGGCGCGATCGAGCTGGGCATCCCGTACCTGTCGTCGTACGCGTTCTCGACCGAAAACTGGCGGCGGTCGCCGGAGGAGGTCCGCTTCCTCATGGGCTTCAACCGCGACGTGATCCGCCGCCGCCGCGACCAGCTTGTCGACCTCGGCGTGCGGGTGGTGTGGTCCGGACGGGCCGGCCGGCTGTGGAAGAGCGTGATCTCCGAGCTGGTCACCGCGGAGGAGATGTCCCGCGGCAACTCGACGCTGACGCTCCAGTTCTGCGTCAACTACGGCGGGCAGGCCGAGATCGCCGACGCGGCCGCCGCGATCGCCCGCGACGTCGCGGCGGGCAAAGTTTCACCCGACAAGGTGAACGAGAAGATGATCTCGCGGTACCTCTACCACCCCGAGGTGCCCGAGGTCGACCTCTTCCTCCGCCCCTCCGGCGAGCAGCGCACGTCAAACTTCCTGCTGTGGCAGTCGGCGTACGCGGAGATGGTCTTCCTCGACACGCTCTGGCCCGACTTCGACCGGCGCCACCTCTGGTACGCCTGCGAGCTCTACGCCCAGCGCGACCGCCGCTTCGGCGGGGCGCTGCCCAACCCGGTCGCGCCGCCTAGCTGAGCCGGCCGGCGGCCCCGAGGACGGCCAGCGCGTCGGCGGTGACCCATTCGTTCGAACGGCCGGCGCCGGTGACGCCCCAGTCGAGCGGATCGCCCGCCTTCGTGGCATACACCTTCTCGGCCGGCCAGCCGCCGTCCGGCAGCCGCTTGGACTCGAGGAGGTCGAGCGCGCCCGCGCACCGGGGATCGCCGATCGTGCCCACCTCGACCATGCCGACCAGGCCGCCGAGCACGTCGTAGTGCCAGTAGAGCCGGTGGTGCAACCGGGCGAAGTCGGGATGGATCAGCGTGCCCGTCGTGCGCCGCCAGGCCAGCCCGCGGGCCAGGAATACCTCCGCGGCACGCCTGGCGGCGCCGGCGTCGTGTGGCGCCAGCCCGCGCATAGGCAGCAGCGTCTCCATGAACGACGAGGTCCGCGCGGTGGGGTTGCGGTCACAGTTCCACCCGCCGTCCGGCCACTGCCACTTGACCAGGCGCTCGGTCAGCGTGCGCGCGTCGGTGTCGTCGAGGATGCCGAGCGCGGTCAGGTAGCGCAGGGCGTTGCCCTGCTGGGAGGCGCAGCGCCGGTATCGCCCTTGCACGACCGGCACCTCCACGTCTCGCAGCCACCGGCGCAGCACCTGGTCGCGCAGCGGATGGAGGGACTCGTCGCCGGGCGGGTAGCCGAGGTCGGCGAGGGTGGCGAGCACCCAGTGGGCGCCGCGCCACTTGGCGTACACCTGCTTGGGGTTGGTAATCCGCCCGTCGGCGTCGCGGGCCGCGAGGAGCCGGCGCACCCGCGGCGATTGGCGGATCTCCTCGCGCAGCCGGCGGGCGGCCTTGCCGTCCGTGGGCTCGCCGAGCACCCCCGTGCGCACCTTCCACCTGATGGACGGCTCTTCCGAACGCAGCAGGACGTCGACGGCGCTCACGAGCGTTTATGTTCCTCCTCGGGGCGGGCGTGCGAGAAGAGGACCGGAGCGACCGGGCGAGCCGGCTTCTCGGACGGCGGTGGCGGCGGCGGTGGTGGCGGTGCCGGCGGCGGTGCGGCCGGCTGGTGCTCGCCGGTCAGGACCAGTAGCTGGTACGCCCGCTCGACCGGGATCCGCTCGGTGCTGATCGCGATCCGCAGCGGCACCGGCGTGGCGGCGCCCGGAAAGGCGTCCACCGGCAGGTCGAGCACCCGCGGCTCGACCCCTCGCTCGGCCAGGTACGCGGCGGCGGCCGGCGGCAGATCCTGCCAGGCCCGCACGGTCTCGACGGTGAAGCCGTGCGCGAGCCACTCGTCCGCCCGCTCGGCGACCCGGTCCGCCACGTGCCCAGGCACGACGTCCCGGCCACCGAGGTCGTCGCTGAGCAAGGCGCGGGCCATCGGGGAGAGCTCCGCCACCGGCACCCACCGGTCACGCGGCCCACGGCGACGAGCCGGCAGGTCACGGCGGTCGGGGTTGGGCATAAGCCCATCCAAACATGATCGACACTCAGGGTGTGCGCGTGGGTGCCGCATCGGCGTGCCCAAACCCAATTCTGGGAAAGGATATCGAGCTACCGCGATGTTCGTCGTGGTCCATGCCGTTGCTCCCGCGGCCTCACCCGTCCGCTGTGGGGACGCGAGCAGATCTTGGTACGCGATGGCCCCGGGCTGGGCCACTCGACTTTCGCGATCTTGGCCGGCTTGTGGCCGGGCCGAGCAAGGCTCCGCGAGCCCCGGGCGTCCACCACGCTTCGATGATCGTTAGCCCGAATCCCGCGTTCTCGCCCGTGTGTCACACGGGTTCCGGGCTAACGATCATGACGCCGCCCAATGGCCGAGCAGATTCTCCCGAACAGTGCAAAGGTGCCCGGCGATCCGTTGACCATCGCGTTTCGCGGTCCAGCCAACCCCGGAAGCCGCAGGCAGCGTGCGAAGGCTGCGCGCGGCAAGGCCTCGGGTCCAGTCGCGGGCGCCTACCGGCGACATCCTGACGTAGCGTCACCAGCGTCGGGAGCCGGACTGTGAGATCTAGGAGACCCAGGGGCATTGCCCCGGGTGGAGCCACCCTGATCCCGAAAGGTCTCTAGATCGCCAAGGCAAGCTGGGTCAAATCCCGGCATCATTTGTTCACCCCCCCGGGGGGTGGTGAGCTCGCGGTCGAGATGACGGGCGGGTGCGCCCGGCCCCACGCCGGGCGCACCCGCGTCCCTGTTTACGGCCAGGTTTACTGGCCGCGGCTCGCCGGGTCGACGCGAGCCCAACGGAGCAGGTCGGTCATCCTGAAGGTGCCGGGTGTCGCGGAGGGCAGGGTGGGCCTCCAGTTGGGCTGTGTGCGCACCCAGCTGTTGGGGTCCAGCTGGAGCAGGCCGATGAATACCTCGGCGATGATCCGGCCGCCGCACGGGCCGAGGGTGACGCCGTTGGTCATGCGCTCGGCTTCGGCCAGCACGTAGTACCAGAGCGGGGTGTGGTTTTCCAGCGCGACCCCGTAGTGGGCGAGCTCTTGCAGCAGCAGCTGCGGGTAGCCCATGCGCTGGGCGATCAGCTGCCCGGCCGGCACACCCCAGGTCATCGTGCGCAGCAGGTTGCGGGTCGCCAGGGAGGTCGGCGGGTCGCCGCTCGCGATGGCGCCGAGCGGCAGGTTGAACAGCGGCGTCGAGATCTTGGTGTCGATCCGCTTGTTGGGGCGTACGTGCTGGGTCTGGTCGCCGCCGAAGTCGAAGAACGTCTGCCACCCCACGAAGCGCCGCCGGGCCCGCGCGCCGCCACGCAGGTCGACCGGATCGGCCTGGCCCTCGCCGGCCGGTTCGAAGATGAAGCCGAAGAACGGCGTGCCGTCGGGGTTTCCGGCGAGGTTGAGCCGGTACGAGGGGCGGATCATGCTGTGCCCGAAGCGGTACGCGATCTGGAACTCTACCGGGATGAACGCCGGCGACGGGTCCGGACGGAACCAGCGACGGCCCCCATTGAGCACTGTGTTGACCATCGGCTGGCCCACGATGTTCGGCAGGAACTCTTTGAGGATGATCCAGTGGTAGTGCCAGGTGAGGATCCGCCGGGCCTGCGCGAACTGCTGGTCGGCCGGCACGCCCTGGCTGCGTAACTGGTCGACGATCCGGTTGTGGGCGAGGATGAACGCGCTCTGGAAGCCGGAGATCATCGTGTTCTCGTCGTTGCGCGGGTCGCCGATGATCGCGGTGCCGTTCGACTGGCGGGGCACGTCCTCGAAGAGCCCGCCGTTTTCGATGCGCAGCTTGACGCGGTCGGGCTCGTAAAAAGCCGGGCTCGCGACCGGGCCGCCGCCGTACACGGTGTCGAGGTCGAAGGAGGGGGTGCGGCTGTTCGGCGACGACTCCGGAGTCGTGGGGATGCCCAGCGGCGAGGTCGTGTCGAACGTCATGTCGTGGTCGAGGAACTGCCCGAAGAACGTCACGCCCGCCGTCATGTGGATGGTCGTGCCGTCCTGGCTGTCGCGGTTGTTCGGGCTGAGTTCGGGGTTGGTGATCAGCCGGACCGGCCCCTCCGCGAGGGGGTCCTTGGCGTCCAGGATCCCGCCGGGACGTCCGATGTCCATGAGCGCCGCGCGCCGGCGGTCGTCCGCTGGGATGAAGGGCCCGAGGTCGGGGAACATGCGCCCGAAGCGGTCAGGCGGAGTCGCCGCGTAGGCGGCGTGTGAGCCGGCGAACGGGGGTGCCGCGCCGATAGCAACGGCACCGGCTGCCGCCCCGCCAACGCGCGTGATGAATCCCCGTCGGCTGACGGAGGGGGTCGAGTCGGACCGGGGTCGACGTCGCGTAGGCATGCGCTGCCGCCTTTCCGGAGCATTGTGAGATCGGGCTAAAGGGATTAGCCAACTGGATTCCTTCTAGAGTTTGGAACCGCTCCCACAACGCGCACAGGACCCCAAGGGGGTTTTAGGCGATCAGGCTCCTATCCGGCGAGCAAGGTCACGACCGCATCGACGTCGCTCAGATCGTCGAGGACGACGTGTGCGCCGGCCGCCGCGAGTGCCTCGGCAGATGTGCCGCCCGTGGCGACGGCCACGCAGGTGACGCCGTTGGCCAGCGCGGCGTTGACGTCGTGCGCGGTGTCGCCGACGACGATCACCTCGGACGGGTCGAACGCGCGGCCGTGCTTGGCCGCCGCCCGCTCCAGCGAGCGGCGCACCAGCGTGGCCCGGACGACGTCGTCGGTGCCGTATCCACCGATGTCGAAATCCACCAGCTCGGCCAGGTCGAAGGCGGCGAGCTTGTCGACGGCGACCGGCCGGATGTTGCCCGTCACCAGCGTCTGCACCACGTGCGGGCGGGTGCCGAGCGCGGCCAGGACCTCGCGGACGCCGGGCAGCACGAAGCCCTGGCGGAGCAGCATGTCGCGGCGGGCGGCGAACTCGGCCGCGAAGACCGTGAAGAACGCGTCGAGGTGCGGCTCGCAGTCGTCGATGCCGTGCATCGCGAACGTCTCCACCGCGATGTCCCAGTCGGTGCGCCCGGCCGCGAACGCCATGTCGCGCCACTCGACGCCGGTGACCGCGGTGAACGCGGGGGCGTACGCGAGCTGGGCGACGCCCCCGGCGTTCAACAGCGTGCGGTCGACGTCCCACATGACCAAGCGGGTGCCACGAGACATGGATTCAGTGTGCCCCACCGCAACATGGTGTCGGATTGGGGAACTCGAACGGCGCGAGCCGGCCACCCGGCGCCGGCGAGGTGACCAGCGTCAGCTCGCCCTCTGTCCACTCTGGACGGACGAAGTCGCGCGTGACGACCTCCGTCGCGGGATCGGGGTCGGGACCGCCGAGCACCCTGACCCGGGAGATCGCGCTCTTGGCGAGCAGGTCGGCGACCGTCACGGTGCCGGTGAGGGCCTCGACGCCGGCGAAGAGAAACGCCCGGCCGCCGCGCCGCGCGGCGTGGTCGGCGGCCGCCTCGGCCGCCGCCTTCGACAGGTCGTCCGGGGTCTGGGGTAGCTCGGCGTCGACCCCGTCCGGCAGCGCGAGGCTCACCACCACATGGGGGTACGGCGTGCGCGCCAGGTGCGTGCACGCCTCGACACCGGCCGGGAGGCCGAGCGAGTGAAGCCAGTGCTCAGCCTCCCGGTTGGCCCCGTGACCGAGGCTCAATCCGACGTATCTCAACTGGGGAGCACCCAGATGGGGTTGCCGTAGAACCACAGGTCGAGCCACGGGTCGGCGTCGCCGATCACGTCCATGGCCGGGCCGGCCGGGTCGACGGCCGCACCCATGAAGCCGGGCGCGCCGCGCTTGCCGTCGGTGCCCCGCACGCGCACGTAGAACGGCTCGTCCACGCGGCCGAAGGAGTACGTGAACGAGGCCTTGCCGGTGCCCTTGTCGACCTCGAACGACTTGACCACCTTGGTGTTCGGGGCGGTGAAGGTGTCACGGTCGGTCGCCGGACCGGTGACCGAGCCGGCGATCACGTCGACGCGGGCCAGTACCGGCACGAACTGCGCCCAGTTGGGGCGGTTCGCCAGGTCGATGTCGATGGTGAGCTCGACCTTGGCGCCCTTGCGCACGCGCAGCACGCCGCCGAGCGGGACGCCGGTGCCGGGGTGCCGGTCGCCGGCCACGCGGGCGCGGACGTCGAGGCCGCTGATCAAGCCACCGTGGTCGACCCACACCCGGCCGGCACGGAGGCCGTCCATGACCGCGCGGTACGAGAACGAGGTCGAGCCCACGTGCGTCCGGCTGTACTGGCCGGGCCAGTAGTCGCCGGCCTCGGTGAGCAGCGGGCCGTACACCGGGTCGTTGTACCGGCCGTTGAGCTCGAAGTTGCTCTCCGGCCCGCGCTGGGCCGTGTCGAGGTAGTTGCTGTGCGAGTCCGAGTTGGCGCTGATCCACCACGCCTTGCCCTCGGCGAGCAGGCTGTCCCAGAGACCGCCGACGGTGGAGGTCATCCAGTCGAAACCGCCCCAGGTGCGGTAGCTCTCCAGCGGGTATCCGGGAAACGAGGCCGCCGAGGGGCTGCCCTCGTAGAAGCCGCGGCCGCCGGCGTTGCCGATCGGGCCGGGCAGGCCGGCGGCCTGGTGGCCGGGCGCGCCCTCGAAGCCCACCGCGACGCTCGGGTCGGCGTCGCGCCAGGCCCGGATCTCGTGCGGCGAGTCGATGCCCCGGCGGGCCGGGTGGTTGGCGAGGAAGAGCGCACCCTGGACGCGCCGCTTGCGGACCTGCTCGCCCAGGAACTGGATGCCGGCGATCGCGAGCGCCTCGTTTTCCGGGGTGTTCGCGCCGGCGCCCTTCACCGAGCCGTCGTACGCGTTTTCGAACTCCTTGAGCACCGCGACCTCGTTGCGGCCGGGGTGGACGAAGACCGTCGCGTGCTCGGCGGCCGGGATGTTCCACTCCAGGCCCTGGAAGACCAGCAGGTCCTTGAGCTCCTCACGGGTGGAGACGATGTCCGGGTTCACCTTCTCCACGCCGATCTTGGCGTGCGTCACGCTGCCGTGGTCCGTGATGACCATCCAGTCCAGGCCGTACGCCCGCCCGTGCCGGGCCTGGTCGTACACCCGGTACATGGCGTCCGAGCTGTACTGCGTGTGGATGTGGTGGTCGCCGGCGAGCCAGCGGAAGCCGCCCTTGCGGCCGTGGTCGCCGCCGGGGCCGTGATCGTGGTCGTCGCCGTGCGCCTGCGCCGCGCCGGGCGTCGCCAGGACACTCGCCGCCGCACCGGCACCCAGCAGACCGGCACCGCGCAGGAAGCCGCGCCGCGAGACGTCCGCGGGCGAAAGCTCACTGTCCGGGATGGACAGATCAAGAGCCTCGGGTACGTCGGCGGGCTGCCCGCCGACATCGTGATGGTGGTGGCCGTGGCCCATGCGATTACTCCTCGTGTTGCCCGATGATCCAGCGCTCAATCTCGTCCTCATCGGAGAACAGGAGGTGGCCTCACGGCTGCGCACATGCGAACATGCGCACTCGTACACTCCGTGATCAGGGCATTCTCAACGCGCGCGAAACGCCTCGGGCGTCGGATAGACGTACACCTCGGTGCGGCCCAGGTCGACGCCCGCCGGCGCGCCGCCGATGCTCTCGATCTCACCCGGCGACCGGCCGGGCGGGAAGTCGCCGAGGCTCGCCTGTGCCTCGTCCGGCCCGGTGCCGCCGACGATCGCACCGGCCGCGTCGCGGAGCAGTGCCATCGCGACGCGCTTGACCGGGACCGGGTATCCATTGTCGACGGTGAACCGGACGTGCACCACGTCGTCGGTGGTGGCCGTCACGCCGGACGTGGTGAGTGGGGCGATCCGCGCGGCCGAAGCCGGCAGCCACCACGATTCGCCGATCTCGACTTTTAGGCTGGTAACAGCGCGGCCACGATCAACATAAACGTATTGGCCTAGGCCAACGCGTTGTTGAGGGGCGGAGAACCGCAGCGTCTTGGTGACCCGGGTGGACTTTTCGAGGCGATCGCTGACCGGCTGCCCACTGGCGTCGAGCATGGTGACGGAGATTTCCGCGTCGTAGGCGAGGTGGTCGCGACTCGTATTTTCCAGCAGCAACCCGTATGTCGCCATCGTGTCGCCGCGACCGTCGGTGGTCATGGAAACGCCCGACTCGACCACTTTGAGGCCGCCGCCGCCGGGCGCTTGGGCGCCTTTGACCGGCGCTGCCGGGACCTGACCGCCGGTGGCCTGAGGGCTTTCGCCGGGTGCTGGTGTGTCGTCGCAACTCGCCGCTGTCAATCCCACGGTCGCGCAGGCCAGCACGGCCAGTGTGGCCACGCGGAAACTGCGGATTGCCGACCTGACGGACATCCGACCCCCCATGCCAATTGGCGCGACGTGGTTGAATCATATCGACCACTGCCATGATGTCGGACCGAGCGGATTTACGAGGGGACCGCTGTGGGTGTTCTGGCTGAGCAAATGGAGCGTCTTGTCGTTCGCGTGACGTCACCTGACGGGTGCGTCAGCGCGGTGCTGACCCATCCGTCCGAGTTGGACGTGACGTTCACCCCTGGATGCTACGGCCGCTATCGGGAGGACACGCTGGAGCGCCAGCTGGCCGCGGTGGCGACCGGTCTGTGGGCGGGGCACCGGCGCGGCTTCCTGGCCGCGCTGAGCGAGGCGCTGGGCGAGCCGGCTCGAGGCGACGGGCAAGAGCTGGACAGCGAGCGGGACAGCCAGGGTTACCGGGAGGCGGTCGCGGCCGTCGTCGCCGACCGCCGGTCACCGAGCGGGCGCATCCGCGCGACTACCACGGCGCTGGTCCGGTGGGACTTCGAGATCAGCCCGGGCACCGTGCGGGCGTTGAGCGAGGAGGAGTTTCGCCAGGAGCTCCTCGCCGTGGGCCGGGCGACGCTCGACGACTTCTTCGCCCAGGTGCGCGAGTTGAAAGACGAGCACTACGGCCGGCCGGAAAGCCGCTTCTTCGACCCATGGGCGGATGGCCGGATCTCGGCGTGACCGGAGGTCGGTTCAACGGGGAGGACGAGAGATGACCGACAAACACCAGGTGTCGCTGACACTTGGCGAGATGTGGCTCGCTGGCAGTTCGTATCTTCCGCAGGCCGGTGACCACTACGCCGGCCTGAGCAAGGAAGCGGGCGGCTCGGACAACGCCGGGGCGAGGTTCGAGCGATACGGCACCATCCCGGGGACGCCGGTCAGCGGCACGTTTCCCGGTCCGGTCTTTCCGGTGTGGGAGAAGGTCCGCGACCAGTTCCAGGGGATATTGGCGGAGTCGGCCACCAACCTCTACGACGCCGGAGACCTGGTCATCCGGGTTGCCGAGTTGTTCGCGAGCGAAGATCAGGAGATCGCGGCCGGCTTCCGGGCCGAAGTCGCCAAATACCAGGGCGACCCAGAATTCAAGCTGGTGGACCCGCACTCCCGGCAAGAGCCGGACCAGCCGGACGAGTAGGGGAGAGAAACCCATGTCCGGAGAGATTCCGTACGTGAGCCGGGATCAGATCGTGGCGCAGGCCGAAAAGCTTCGTGACGCGGCCATCAAGGTCAAAGGCGAGATGGAGCTGCGTTACATCCCGCGCGACCCCGACCACCCGGCGCGCAGCATCGTGGGCAAGAGCGCCTCGGACTACCAAGGGCACGCCTACGCGATCGACGAAAATGGCAACTACATGGGCACCGACGCCCACTGGGCCGAGCTCGACTCGCAGTACAGCTGGATTCCCGACTTCTACGGCCACAGCATCGGGCCCGAACCGTCCGGTATGGAGCAGTTGATCAATACGATGAAGTCGGTGTCGAGCAAGCTGTATTTCGCACCGACGGCGAGCCCGGGTGCCGCACCCTCGGCGCCCACGGACCCGATCGGAGGGCTCCTCAGACCGACCGAGGCCGCGCTCGACGAGTGGATAGGCGCCGCGGCCGTCGCTTTCCGCAACAACTTCATGCTGAAGATCCCGGACGCCGCGCAGGCGCAGGCCTACCTGGCCGCCGCGCTCGCCCACGCGGTGCAGGGCAACCGGGACATGTTCCTGGCCCAGCGGGTAGACCTGCTGGACAACGCCACCAAGGCGACCACGGCGGTGGAGCAGAGCAACTACTGCAACCCGGACACGGTCAAGAACGTCTTTACCGTCATCGGCGCGGTGGCGACGGTCGCGGCCGGTGTCGCCGCCATCCCGGTGACCGGTGGTGCCTCGCTCGCACCGGCCGGGGTGGCCACGTTCACCATCATCGCCGGCGTCTCCTCCGGCATCGGCTCGCAGGACCTCGGCAAGAAAGAGGACACCCCGCTCAACGCCGACACCGTCGACGGCGTGCTGTCCAAGGCCGTCGACGCGGTCATCCGCATCTCGACGGAGATCTCCGGCAAAGAGCAGCAGATGGTGACGGCGTTGAACGAGATGTTCAGCGTCATCTCCAGCGGCGAGTCCGCCAAGGTCTACCTGGTGCCCCGGCCCGGCGTCCTGGCCATGAGCGACAGCGACATCAAGCGGGAGACCGACTACCAAGGCTTGTAGGTGCCCTGGTCACGCCAGGGAGAGCACCGCCGCGGCGAGTACGACCGCGCCGAACACGAGCGCCGCGTCGGCGGCCCGAAAGCGCTGCGTGCGGGCCTGGCTGCGCGGGCCGCCCCGGTCGAATCCGCGCGCGTCCATGGCCACCGCCAGCCGCGTGCCGCGCCGGATCGCGCCCACGAGGAGCCCGAACGCGGTCGAGACGAACAGGCGCGCCGCGGCGACCGGGTTGCGGCCGGCGTCGACGCCCCTCGCTCGGCGGGCGAGGCGGAGCATCTGCCACTCCTGGCCGAGCAGCGGCACCAGGCGGAACGCGGCGAGCGCGCCGATCGCGAAGCGGTACGGCGCGCGCACGTTCTGCACCAGGGCGTCGGCGAGGTCGGTCGGGTCGATGGAGGCGAAGACGAGCACACCGGGCAGGGCGATCGCGATCACCCGCAGCGCCAGCCCGAGCGCACCGTTGAGCACGCTCGTCGTGACCTCGATGGGCCCGGCCTGCACGACCGTGTCGCCGGTGCGCTCGGCGGCGAAGAGCACCATCGTCAGCGCGATGCCGGCGGCGCTGATCAGCAGCGGCCAGGCGCGGCGGGCGAGCGTGCGGTAGCGGACGCCGAAGAGCGGCACCAGCGCGAGCTCGATCGCGATCGCCGCGGCCGGTGGCACCGGGTCGAGGGTGGTGACGAGTGCGACGGTGAAGACGAGCGCCGCGGCCACCTTGGCGACCGGGTTACGCCGCGCGAGGACGGCGTGCGGGGTGCGTTTCACAGCCTGACCGTCCGGTCAGCCAGGGCCGCCACGAAGTCCGGGTCGTGCGTCACCGTCACGATCCCGCGGCCCTCGTCGCGCAGGCCGGCGAGCAGGTCGACGAGCTCGATCCAGGTGCGCCTGTCCTGCCCGAACGTAGGCTCGTCCAAAACCAGCAGTGCCGGGGCTGCCGCCAGCGCCGTCGCCACGCTCAGCCGCCGCGCCTCACCACCGGAGAGGGTGTACGGGTTGGCGCCGGCCAGCCGTTCCAGTCGCAGGCGGGCGAGCAGCCCGTCCACTGTGGACCTGACCGTGGCGTCAGGCAGTCCCGTTCGCCGGGGGCCGAACGCCAGCTCGTCGTACACAGTGGACGTGACGAACTGGTGCTCGGGGTCCTGAAACACCGATCCGATCCGCCGCGCCAGGGCGGGCGCGCGCCAGCGGTGCGGGGGAGTGGCCACGTCGGGGCCGGCGAGCGCGGCGGTGGCCGCGATCCGACCGCCGTCCGGCTTGAGGAGCCCGCCGAGGAGGAGGGCCAGCGTCGACTTGCCCGTGCCGTTCGGACCGAGGATGGCGAGTGCCTCGCCGTCTCGTACCAGAAGATCGACGGCGGGCAACCGACCGCGGACGGTGGCCCGTTTCGCGGCGAGCAGCCCTTCTCCCGGCGGCGCGTCAGCGCGCCGGGGCGCCACCGGATGGCCCGGCACCCACACGCCCTCGGCGGCCAAGCGGTCGCCGTGGTTGGCGAAGACCTCGTCCGGCGGGCCGTCGGCGCGGAGCCCGCCGCCGGGATCGAGGACGACGACCCGGTCGACGAGCGGGAGTGCCTCGGCGACCCGGTGCTCGACAAGGACGACGGTGGTGCCGGCGTCGAGGGCTTCGCGGAGGGCGCCACGTACCAGGTCGGCGCCGGCCGGATCGAGGTTGGCGGTGGGCTCGTCCAGCAGCAGCACCTCGGGGCGGAGGGCGAGCGCGCCGGCCAGCGCCAGCCGCTGCTGCTCGCCGCCGGACAGGGCGGCGGTGGAGCGGTCGCGGCCGTAGGGAAAGCCGACCCGGGCCAGCGCCTCGTCGACCCGGGGCCAGATCTCCGCGGCCGGCACGGCGTGGTTTTCCAGCCCGAAGGCCACGTCGTCGCCGGCCCGCGCCATCACGAGCTGGGTCTCCGGGTCCTGGAAGACGATGCCGACCCGCCCGTCGACCTCTACCGTGCCCTCGGACTCGCCCGAGTCGGCGGCGAGCAGCCCGGCGAGCGCGGCCAGCAGCGTGCTCTTGCCGGCGCCGGACGGTCCCAGCAGCAGCACCCGCTCGCCGCGCTCGACGCGCAGGTCGAGCCCCCGGACGGCCCACGCCTTGCGCCCCGCGTGCCGCCAGCCGAAGCCCTTGGCCCGGATCACACCAGTGCTCGGTCGCGCCCCGCCGGGAAGCGGTCGAGCACGCCCGTCTGGGCCAGCGCCCTGGTCAGCGCCCAGGCGCCCACGCCTGCGATGACCGCCGAGCTGAGCACGAGGAGGGCGGCGTAGGCCCACTTCCAGGCGGCGCTCGTGTCGGGGTAGTACCTGCTCAAGTCGAGCAGAGTGGCCGCGACGCCGGCCAGCGCCCCGCCGACGATCGCGGTGGGCAGGCGCCAGCTCCGGTAGCCGGTCGCCGCGAACGCGAACTCGCCCGCCGCGCCCTGAAACAGCCCGTAGAGCAGTGTCTCCAGGCCCCACGGTGAGCCGAAGAACGTCGAGACGGTGGCGGCCACCAGCTCGGTGAAGACGCCGGCGCCCGGCTTGCGGATGACCAGCGGGCCGAGCACGGCCGGGACCAGCCAGATGCCGTAGACGAGCGCGCGGCCGGGCAGCGGGATGGCGCTGGCCGGGCCGTCCCACAGCAGGCCCCAGGCCCAGAAGATGACGCCGAACGCGACGCCGAGCACGGCCGCGACCACGACGTCGACGGTGCGCCAACGGTTGTTGTTCATGTGAAAACCTCCCAGTCCTCGCGAACCAGGAGAAGACGCACGCCGGCGATCGGCGAGCCTGAGAATCGACTCCCTGCGCTGGCATTACCCAGATCAGGTTCGAGGGTCTGCGGCCGCCTCGGTCCTGCGGCAACCGCACTCTCAGCGCTGTGCGCTCCCCTGTCGGTTGTTTCCGCCAACGTTAACACCGGCTACCCTGAGGCGGGCCGCGCGAGTGAAGGGAACCACCTGCTGTGACTGCCGCAGACCGCGCGACTGTGCAGCCCGACGGCGACGAGATCGACTGGACGCCCCCGCCACCACCCGAAGAGCCTCAGCCGCGCCGGCGGATCTTCGGCGACCGCATCGGTTCGGTCGAGATCCTGGCGGTGCTGCTCGTCCTGCTCGTGCTCTTCCGGGGCCCGGTCGCCGACGCCATCTCCAACCCGCGCCTACAGACCTGGACCACCGTGTTCGTGTCGGTGATGGTGCAGGCGGTGCCGTTCCTCGTCTTCGGGGTGGTGCTCTCCGCCATCATCGCCGTGTACGTGCCGCGCTCCTTCTGGGCCCGCGCGCTGCCCCGCCACCCCGCGCTCGCCGTGCCGGTGGCGAGCTGCGCGGGCGTGGTGCTGCCTGGCTGCGAGTGCGGTGCCGTGCCGATCGCCGGCTCGCTGATCCGCCGCGGGGTCACGCCCGCGGCCGCGCTGGCCTTCCTGCTCGCCGCCCCGGCGATCAACCCGATCGTGCTGGCCGCCACCGCCGTCGCGTTCCCGAACAACCCGGAGATGGTGGTTGGCCGAGGGGTGGCCAGCCTGATCGTCGCCATGATCATGGGGTGGCTCTGGCTGCGTCTCGGCAAGGCCGAGTGGATCCGCCTGCCACACCGTCCCGACATCGACGGCATGCCGAAGGCGCGGGCGTTCTGGGCGTCGGTGCGGCACGACGTCGTGCACGCCGGCGGCTTCCTCGTGCTCGGCGCGATGGCCGCCGCGACCATCAACGTCGTGGTGCCCGAGCGCTGGCTGCAAACCCTCGCCGACAACCCGGTGCTCTCCGTGCTGGCGCTCGCCGTGCTGGCCGTGCTCCTGTCGATCTGTTCGGAGGCCGACGCGTTCGTGGCCGCTTCGCTCTCCCAGTTCTCGCTCACGTCGCGGCTGGTCTTCCTGGTGGTCGGCCCGATGGTCGACCTCAAGCTGATCTCGATGCAGACCGGGGTGTTCGGCCGCCGGTTCGCGTCCCGGTTCGCCCCGGCGACGTTCGCGATCTGCGTCCTCGCGGCCGTCGGCGTAGGGGCGGTGGTTCTATGAACAAGCAGGCGCAGGCGGTGGTCATGCTGCTGTTCGGCGGCGCGATCGTCCGGGCCAGCGTGACCGACATGTACCTGCGGTACGTGAAGGAGTCGCTCCGGCCCTTCCTGATCGCGGCTGGTCTCGTGCTGATCGCGGCCGCGGTGATGACGCTGGTGCACGAGGTGCTCCGGCCCCGGGACGCCTCCGCCGGCGAGCACGCCGACCACGACCACGGTGACGGCAAGCCGCACCGCGAACCGTGGGTGGCCTGGCTGCTCATCCTGCCGGTGCTGGGCCTGCTGCTGGTCGCCCCACCGGCCCTCGGGTCGTACGCGGCGGGCCAGGCCGGCACCGCCCTCTCCAGCCAGCAGATATCCGACTACCCACCGCTGCCGGCCGGCGACCCCGCCAAGATCAGCGTGCTCGACTACGCGTCGCGGGCGGTCTTCGACAAGGGCGTCTCGCTCGGCGACCGCACGGTGCAGCTGACCGGCTTCGTGGCGCAGGGCCCCAACGGCGAGCCCATCCTGGCCCGGATCATCCTGAGCTGCTGCGCGGCCGACGGGCGCCCGATCAAGGTGGGCATGTCGGGCAACGCGCCCGCCGGGCTGGCCAACGACACCTGGGTCGAGGTCGTCGGCAAGTACACCGACCAGACCGTCACCGACCCGGTCAACGAGGAGAGCATCCCGTACATCGAGGTCGAGACCTGGACCCAGATCGACCCGCCGAAACAGCAGTATGAGTGAGGAGCTGAGCGCGGACGGCTTCCTGCGCACGGCTGTCTCGACCATGGAAAAGGTCGCGGCCAGCCAGCGCTCCCAGGTCGCCGTGGCGGCCGACCTCATCGTCGCGGCGCTGCGGGCCGGCGGGGTGGTCCACGCGTTCGGGAGCGGCCATTCCGAGGCGTTCGCGATGGAGATCGCCGGACGGGCCGGCGGCCTCGTACCCACCAACCGCATCGCGCTGCGTGACCTCGTGCTCTTCGGCGGCGAGCCACCGAGCGTGCTCGGCCCGATGCTGGAGCGCGACCCGTCGGTGGCCCACCGCCTGTACGCGCTGGCGCCGGTGCGGCCCGCCGACGCCTTCGTCTTCGCCTCCAACTCGGGCGTCAACGGCTCCATCGTCGAGCTCGCCACGCTGGTCAAGGAGCGCGGCCACGCGCTGATCGCGGTCACCTCGCTGGCCCACTCGGCCGGCGTCGACTCCCGCCACCCGTCCGGGCGCAAGCTCTCCGACATCGCGGACGTGGTGCTCGACAACGGCGCCCCCTACGGCGACGCCACGCTCCCGCTGGCCGGTGGCGGCGCGGTCGGCGCGATCTCCTCGATCACCGCCGCGCTGCTCGCCCAGCAGATGGTGGTCGAGGTGGTGCGCCGGATGCTCGACGCCGGCGAGGCCCCACCGGTCTACCTCTCCGCCAACATCCCCGGCGGCGACGAGCACAACCACGCCCTCGAAGCCCGCTACGAAGGCCGCCTCCGCCGCGGCGCCTAGGGCCTGCTTTCAGGATCGAGGGCCCGCTGGCGTCGAGGCCATTTCCAAATCTTTGGGCTACCGCGATGTCCGTCGTGGTCCAGACCGTTGCTCCCGCGGCCTCACCCGTCCGCTGTTGGTCGCGGTCGCCGCTTCGCCTGTCGAGCTGCCCCGTTTGTGCGTCCGGGCGGCGACCGGGCGGTTCAGGGGTGGCACTTGTCTCGCGGACGTGGCAGCGGAGGTCGGGGATCTCGGCGAGCGCCAGCTCGCCGCCGGCCGGAGCGGTCTCCGGCGGGAGCGGCGGTCTGCCGCTGACGCGGACCCGGGAACGAAGCATTCGGTTTCACGCTCTGTTCGTCCTGACCGAACGGCCTTGATCAGGAGCGGGTTTGATCTTGGGGTGGCCGGGGCACTGTCGGCGGCGTGCCGGAGACCGACAAGGAGCGCTATGAGCGCAACTTCGCCGACCTGCTTCAGGAACTGCGGGTGGCGCAGACCGGTGTGCAGATCCTCTTCGCCTTCCTGCTGACGCTGCCGTTCAGCGCGGGCTTCGACAAGGTGAACGAGTTCCAGCGCGACGTGTACATCGTCTCGCTGCTCGCCGCCGCCGGCGCTGCCGCCACGCTCATCGCGCCGGTCGCGTACCACCGGGTGCTCTTCCAGCGCGGGCGTAAGCCGGAGCTGGTCCGGTCGGCGCACCGGATGGCCTCCATCGGGCTCGTGTTCATGCTGGTGGCGATGGTGAGCGCGGTACTGCTGATCACCGACTTCATCCTCGACCGGTGGGTGGCGTGCCTGCTCAGCGGGCTCACGGGGGCGTGGTTCCTGTTGTTGTGGCTCGTGCTTCCACTGCTGCGCCGGGACGATCGGGACGAGAACCCTACCGCCCAGTAGTACCTACGGGTAGCGTGGCACTAAGCCGTCCTCGCCAAGGGGGTTAGCCGTGACCGCGACCGTTTCGGAAAAGCAGGCCAGGCAGGTCGCCGAGGCCGCGCGCGAGTCGGAGTGGCGCAAGCCGAGCTTCGGCAAGGAGCTCTTTCTCGGGCGCTTCCGGTTGGACCTGATCGATCCCTGGCCGGCTGCGGAGGAGCGGCCCGACGCCGAGGAGTTCCTGGCCAAGCTCGACGCCTACGTGCGGTCCGATGTGGATGGCCCGCGGATCGAGCGTGAGGCGCGCATCCCGGACGAGGTCTTCCAGGGGCTGGCCGGGCTCGGCGCGTTCGGCATGAAGATCGACAAGAAGTACGGCGGGCTCGGGCTGTCCAATTTGCACTACTGCAAGGCGCTCACGCTCGCCGGCTCGGTCAACCCCTCGATCGGCGCGCTCCTCTCGGCGCACCAGTCGATCGGCGTGCCGCAGCCCCTCAAGATCTTCGGCACCGACGAGCAGAAGCAGAAGTACCTGCCCCGGCTGGCCGGCGGCGAGGTCTCCGCTTTTCTGCTCACCGAGCCCGACGTCGGCTCCGACCCGGCCCGCCTCGGCACCATCGCCGAGCCGGTCGAGGGTGGGTACAAGCTCAACGGCGTCAAGCTCTGGGCCACCAACGGCACGGTCGCCACGCTGCTCGTCGTGATGGCGCGGGTGCCCGACAAGGGCATCACCGCGTTCGTGGTCGAGGGCGACGCCGAGGGCATCACGATCGAGCGGCGCAACGCGTTCCTCGGCCTGCGCGGGCTGGAAAACAGCGTCACCCGCTTCCACGACGTGTTCGTGCCCGCGGAAAACGTCATCGGTGGGCTGGGCAAAGGGCTCAAGATCGCCCTCACGACCCTGAACACGGGCCGCCTCTCCCTCCCCGCGATGTGCGTCGGCGCCGGCAAGTGGTCGCTCAACGTGGCCCGCGAGTGGTCCGCGGAGCGGGTGCAGTGGGGGCGGGCGGTCGGCAAGCACGAGGCGGTGGCCAAGAAGATCGCCTTCATCGCCGCCACCACGTACGCGATGGAGTCCATGTTGGACCTCTGCTGCCTCATCGCCGACGACGACCGCAACGACATCCGCATCGAGGCCGCGCTGGTCAAGCTCTTCGCGAGCGAGATGGCCTGGCAGGTCGCCGACGAGCTGATCCAGGTGCGCGGCGGCCGGGGATACGAGACGGCCGACTCGCTGGCCGCCCGCGGCGAGCGCGCGGTCGAGGTCGAGCAGCTCCTCCGCGACCTGCGGATCAACCGGATCTTCGAGGGCTCCACCGAGATCATGCACCTGCTGATCGCCCGCGAGGCGGTCGACGCCCACCTCTCCGTCGCCGGCGACATCATCGACCCGGACGCCGGCCTGGGGCGCAAGGCCCGGGCGGGCGCGAAGGCCGGCGCCTTCTACGCCAAGTGGCTCCCCACCCTCGCCGTCGGGCGCGGGCAGGTCCCCAACGGCTACGGCGAGTTCGGCCCGCTGGCCAGCCACCTGCGGTACGTGGAGCGCGCTTCCCGCAAGCTGGCCCGCTCGACGTTCTACGCGATGTCCCGCTGGCAGGGAAAGCTGGAGCGCAAGCAGGGCTTCCTCGGCCGGATCGTCGACATCGGCGCGGAGCTGTTCGCGATGTCGGCGGTGTGCGTGCGCGCCCGCTCCGAGCGCGAGACGCGGCCCGAGGGTGTCGAGCTGGCCGACCTCTTCTGCCGCCAGGCGCGGCTGCGTGCGGAGGCGCTCTTCGCGGCGCTGTGGGACAACACCGACTCGCTCGACACCAAGGTCGCGAAGCGCGTCCTCGAAGGCCGCTACACCTTCCTGGAAGAGGGCGTGGTGACGTCCACATCGGACGCGGCCTGGGTCGCGACCTGGGAGCCCGGCCCTTCGACCGCGGAAGACGTTCGGCGCCGCATCCCGCCACCCAGCTGAGTTCAAAACCGATTCGAGCTACCGCGACGTTCGCGGTGGTCCAGACCGCTGCTCCCGCGGCCTCACCCTGCGCGGTTGGTCGCGCTCACCTTTCGCCTCCGGCACTGTGCAGGCCCGCCGCCAAGAGGGCAGCCCTCTTGGGGGTGGGGCGTGACCAGACGATCAGGGTGAGGCCGCGGGAGCGACGGTCCGTACCACCGCGGACATCGCGGTAGCTCATCTGTTTCAAGGGTCAACCACGGAGGCCGAGACCCTTGAGTTCGAGCGCGGCCAGCGCCGCCACCGCGTCTTCGTCGCCGCGGCGCCAGGCTTGCGCGACATCGGGGTCGATCTTCGTCAGCTTGCGCAAGGGCTGGGTCGCCAGCGCGCGTAGGGCCAGCAGGTCGCGTCCCGCGGGGGCCGCGCGCAGGCTCGCCGCGGCACCGGCCCGGCGGATCCAGCGGACCCGCAGCGGCAGCCACACGAAGAGCACCAGGCCCAGCGGGAAGACGAGCAGGCCCAACGAGAGGGCGAGCGACAGGTCGTCGACGATGCTCTGTTGCTGCTGCCCGGCGTCGGCCATCGAACGGGCGGCGTCGGCCGCGCCGTTGAAGGGTGCGGTCAGCTCGTCACCAACGAGCGGGACGCGGCCGATTTTGCTGCCCACATCGGACAGGCCGTCGGCGAGCCCGGTGCTCGCCCCCTCCAGGCGCTGGCCGGGTATCGCCAGCTTTTGCACCAGGTCGTGCAGCCACATCGCGGCCCGGATGGCCGCGTACACCCAGGCGGCGACGAGTACATCGGTGACTATTTGGCGTGCGGCGGTGGGGGCGCGGTCGGCGTAAATCTTCACGGGAACCAGCGTCCCGCACGCCCTCCAAGATCACCCGGTGCGAATGGCGCACTCCGGGCAGGTGCCGAAGATTTCGAGCGTGTGGCTCACACCGACGAAACCGTGCTGTGCGGCCACGCGGTCGGCCCAGCTCTCCACCGCGGGACCCTCGACCTCGACGGTGCGGCCGCAGGAGCGGCAGACCAGGTGGTGATGGTGGCCCTCGCTGCACCGGCGGTAGAGGTGCTCGCCGCCCGGCGGCCGCATCACGTCGACCTCGCCCGAGTCGGCCAGGCCCTGAAGCGTGCGGTAGACCGTGGTCAGGCCGACCCGCTCACCCCGCTCGCGCAGCATCGCGTGCAGCTCCTGCGCGCTGTGGAAGCCCTCCACCTCACCCAGCAGGGAGCTCACGGCCGTGCGCTGGCGCGTATTGCGGACCGCGGCCCCGGTCCCCTCCTCGATGGTCAATGCTTCTCCTCGATCGCTCGCTCACCGCCGTCGTGCGCCGCCGCCGTCGGGCCACGCTCTCTCACGTGTGCCTCCCGCGCGTGGCTGACGGCGTCCGCCACGATGTGCGCGATGTGCTCGTCGACCAGCGTGTATGCGATCTCACGGCCGCGCCGGGCGCCTCGCACCACGCCGGCGCCACGCAGGACGCGCAGGTGCTGGGAGACGAGCGGCTGCGGCGCGCCGAGCTTGTCAACCAGCTCGTGCACGCAGCGCTCGCCGCCCGCGAGCTCGGTGACGATCGCGACCCGGATAGGGGCGGACAGGGCGCGGAGCAACTCGCCCGCACCTTCGTACGCCTCGTATCCGGCCGTCGTGGTCATCCCGCAACCGTAGACCAAATCGGCGCGGGATCAGCGCTCGAGCACGACGTCAGGGGGTTCCACGTCGGCGGTTTGGGGGAAAGCCTGGACGCGGCGACGCAGCAGCCGCCAGGCGGCGGCCCCGGCGGCGATCGCGATGAACCCGCCGATGGCCAGCACCACGATCGTCGCGCCGGCGGCGGTGTCCGCCTCGCCGGCCAGCCAGACTCCGGTGCCGGCGGAGAGCACGCCCAGCCCCATCGCGAGCGCCATCGTGCCGCGGAAGCCGCGGGTGACCTGCTGCGCGGCCGCCACCGGCACCACCATCAGCGCGCTGACCAGCAGCAAACCGACCGTGCGCATGGCGATCGTGACGGTGACCGCGGCGGTGACCGCGATCAGCACGTTGAGGGTGCGGACGGGCAGGCCGGAGACGCGGGCGTACTCCTCGTCGTGGCAGATCGCGAAGAGCGCCGGGCGCAGCAGCAGCATCGCGGCGAGCACCGCCGCACCCAGCACGACGATCACCACGAGGTCGTCGCGAGAGGTGGTGGTGAGCGAGCCGAAGAGGTACGCCATGAGGTTGGCGTTGCTGCGGTTGCTGGAGAGGCCGACAAGCATCACACCGCCCGCGATGCCGCCGTAGAAGAGCAGCGCGAGCGCCTGGTCGCCGGAGGTGCGGCCGCGCTCGCGGAGCAGCTCGATCGCGACGGCGCCGATTGTGGCGACGATCACCGCGGTGAGCACGGGGGAGCGGTCGAGCAGCAGGCCCACGCCGACGCCGGTGAGCGCCACGTGGCCGATGCCGTCGCCGATCAGGGACATCCGCCGCTGCACGAGGTAGATGCCGAGCGCGGGCGCGGACAGCCCGATGACCAGCGCGCCGATCAGCGCGCGGATCATGAAGTCGTACTGGAACATGCTCACGTCTGGAACACCCCGTGCGGCGCCGGATGTTCGTGCGGGTGGACGTGGTCGTGGCCCGGGAGGGCGTGATGGCCGGCCGGCGGCGGGCACGCGCCGTCGTGCGCGATCTGTCCATCGTGTACGACCACCGCGCGCCCCACCAGCGGCTGGAGCGGCCCGAGCTCGTGCGCGACGAGCAGCACCGTGCCGCCGGCGGCCACGAAGCCGCGCAGCGCCTCCGCGAACGCCTCCTGGCTGGCCGCGTCGACGCCGGCCGTCGGCTCGTCGAGCACCAGCAGCTCGGGCCCGCCGGCCAGCGCGCGGGCGATCAGCGTGCGCTGCTGCTGGCCGCCGGAGAGGGTGGCCACCGGGTCGCCGGCCCGCTCGGCGAGGCCGACGGCCGCCAGCGCGGCGACCACCGCGGCCTTGTCCGCGGCACCCGGCGGGCGGAGCACGCCGCGGCGGGCGAGGCGGCCCGAGGCGACGACCTCGCGCACCGTGGCGGGCACGCCGCTGCCGGCGCCGACCCGCTGCGGCACGTACCCGATGCGGTGCCACTGCCGGAAGCGACGCAGCGGCGTGCCGAAGAGCGCGATCGTGCCCTGGCGGAGCGGGATGAGCCCGAGGATCGCGCGGATCAGCGTCGACTTGCCCGAACCGTTGGCGCCGAGGATCGCCACCACCTCGCCGGCGGTGACGCGGAGGGAGACGTCACGCAGGACGGGGCGGTCGCCGTATGCGACCACCCCGTGCGAAACGTCGACGACGTTGTCGGTCATGTGCAGCCGAGCGCCGGCTTGAGCGCTGCGAGGTTTTTCCGCATTACCGAAAAGTAGTCGTCCGAGCTGCCCGGTTGCAGCCCTTCGATCGGATCGAGCACCGCGGTCTTCGCGCCGACCTCGCTCGCGATGGTCTCGGCGACCTTGGGGCTCACCAGCGTCTCGAAGAAGATCGTGGTCGCCTTGTGCTCGCGCGCCTCGTTGGCCACCTCGGCCAGGCGGGCGGGCGAGGGCTCGTCCTCCGGAGTGAGACCGGTGATGCCGATCTGGTCCAGGTCGTACCGGTCGGCCAGGTAACCGAACGCGGAGTGGCTGGTCACGATCTCCCGGCGCTGGCAGGTCTTGAGGCCCGCCGCGTACTCCTTGTCCAGCGCGTCGAGGTCGGTGCGGAGCGTGGCCGCGCGGGCGGTGTAGTCGGCGGCGTGGTCCGGGTCGGCCTGCCCGAGGCGCTCGGCGACCTTCTCGCCGATGGTGGCCAGGCGGGTGGGGTCGAGCCAGACGTGCGGGTCCTTGCCGCCGGTCGCCTCTTCCTCGTGCCCCTCCTCGGCACCGGCCTCCTCGCCCTCGTGCTCGTGGCCGGCGGAGGCGTCGAGCAGCGGCACGGCTGTCGAGACGTCGAACGCCCGGTCGGCGCCCTGCTGCTCCACCGCCTCGTCGACGGCCGGCTGGAAGCCCTTGAGGTAGACGACGACCTTGGCGTCGGCGATCTGGGCGACCTGGTCGGCGTTGAGCTCCAGGTCGTGCGGCTCGGCGCCAGGCTTGGCGAGGTTGGTCACGCTCACCGCGTCGCCGCCGACCTTCTCCGCGACGAACTGGAGCGGGTAGAAGGCGGCCACGACGTCGAGCTTGGTCGGGGCAGTGCCGGCGTCCGGGGCGTCGTCGCCACACGCGGTGAGCGTGCCGATCACGAGAGCCGCGGCGAGGAGTGCCCGAGGGGTGGGGCGGTTTCGCATGTACCCACTCTCCGCCGACATGACAATGATTGTCAAAAGCGCATGGGTTACAGGATCTTGAAGAGGGCCACGAGGAGCAGCACGCCGAGCATCACGACCCGGATCGTGCGGGTCCGCTGCGCCGTAATCGGCCAGGTGCGGGTCATCAGGTAGATCATCCCCGCCGCCAGTGCCAGCAGCACCACCCCGCCGATCACCCCGGGCGCGAAGAGGCCCACGAGCACGACGACCAGAGCCCCGAGGAACGCGGCGGTCGGGTTGACCCGGGCCAGCCGGGCGTCACGCGTACCCTTCATGGGACTCACTCTAAGGAGGCGCGCGTGCTCGTCCTCAACCGGTTCGTGGTCGAGGAGGACGCGGCGGGTTCGTTCACCGAGCGGGCACACGCCGCCCTGGCCGCCCTTGCCGCACGTCCCGGCTACCGGCGCGGCCGGCTCACCCGCTCGCTCGACGAGCCCGCGCACTGGTGCCTGGTCACCGAGTGGGAGTCGGTCGGCACCTACCGGCGGGCCCTCGGCGCCTTCGACGTCAAGGTGTACGCGACGCCGCTGCTCGCCGAGTCACTGGACGAGCCCTCGGCGTACGAGGCGCTGGCCGAAGCGGCACCCGGCGGCGAGGTCGTCACGGCCGCCAGCGACCGCGCGACCGAGTGACCCCGCGCGCACTACTCTTGCGGTCATGACGCTGGCAGCCGGCGCCCCCTCGCCCACCCACGCGCCACCGCCACCACCCGGTCCGGGCGTGACGCCGCCGTTCGCGGCGCCGCCGACCGAGGGGCGCACCGCGCGCATGTGGCTGTCCCTGGGTGTGGCCGGCCTCGCCGCGGTGCTGTGCTGCGGCGCCGGGGGCACCGCGCTGGTCGGGCTCGTCGTGACCCAGGCCGACGCGCTCAACGAGCAGGCCCAGACGATCGTCGGCGACTATTTCGACGCGCTCTCCGACCAGAATTACGAAGACGCGTACAAGCTGCTCTGCGACCAGCGGCAGGAGGACGAGACGCCCGCCCAGTTCACCGCGCGGGTGTCCCGGGAGCCGCGCATCACGTCGTACCAGGTGGGCGAGTTCAAGCTGACCAGCCTGACCGTGCCGGCCGACGTCACGTACGCCACCGGCGGGAGTGACCGGCTGGAGATCACGCTGGCCCAGGACAGGGGCACCGGCGAGTTCGAGGTGTGCGGCGTCGCGGGGTAATCTGCTGGGGTTTGGGCAGCCGGTAACCGTACGGTGTCGGTAGCCGTTGTAAATCCCGTCCGAAGCACCTTTGTCCCCGCCGACCGCCAGCCGGCGCAGGAGGAACTCACATGCCAGCCGACCGCATCGACGCCGTTGTCAGCCTCGCCAAGCGCCGGGGCTTCGTCTTCCCCTCCAGCGAGATCTACGGGGGCACCCGGTCGGCCTGGGATTACGGCCCGCTAGGCGTCGAGCTCAAGGAAAACGTCCGCCGCCAGTGGTGGCGCACGATGGTCCAGCAGCGCGACGACATCGTCGGCCTCGACTCCGCCGTGATCCTGGCCAAAGACGTGTGGGCCGCCTCGGGCCACCTCGACGCGTTCGTCGACCCGCTGACCGAGTGCCTCTCCTGCCACAAGCGCTTCCGCGCCGACCACCTGGAGGAGGCGTTCGAGCACAAGCACGGCCGCCCGCCGGCCGGCCTCTCCGAGATCAACTGTCCCAACTGCGGCAACAAGGGCACCTTCACCGAGCCGCGCATGTTCAACGGCCTGATGAAGACCTACCTCGGCCCGGTCGAGAGCGAGGAGGGCCTGCACTACCTGCGGCCCGAGACCGCGCAGGGCATCTTCGTCAACTACCGCAACGTGGAGACGGCCGCCCGCAAAAAGCCGCCGTTCGGCATCGCGCAGGTCGGCAAGTCGTTCCGCAACGAGATCACCCCGGGTAACTTCATCTTCCGCACGCGCGAGTTCGAGCAGATGGAGATGGAGTACTTCGTCGAGCCCGGCACCGACGAGCAGTGGCACGAGTACTGGCTCCAGCAGCGGTGGGACTGGTATATCGACCTCGGCCTCTCGCCCGAAAACCTGCGCTTCTACGAGCACCCGAAGGAAAAGCTCTCGCACTATTCGAAGCGGACCGTCGACATCGAGTACCGCTTCCAGTTCGGCGGCACCGAGTTCTCCGAGCTCGAAGGCATCGCCAACCGCACCGACTTCGACCTCACCACGCACAGCAAGCACTCCGGCATCGACCTCTCCTACTTCGACCAGGAGAAGAAGGAGCGCTGGGTGCCGTACGTGATCGAGCCGGCCGCCGGCCTCACCCGCGCGGTGCTGGCCTTCCTGCTCGAGGCGTACGACGAGGACGAGGCGCCCAACACCAAGGGCGGCGTCGACAAGCGCACGGTGATGCGCTTCGACCCGCGGCTGGCGCCGATCAAGGTCGCGGTGCTTCCGCTCTCCCGCAACCCCGAGCTCTCGCCCAAGGCCCGCGAGCTGGCCGCCACGCTGCGCAAGCGCTGGATCGTCGAGTTCGACGACTCGCAGGCGATCGGCCGCCGCTACCGCCGCCAGGACGAAATCGGCACCCCGTTCTGCGTAACGGTCGACTTCGACACCCTCCAGGACGACGCCGTGACGATCCGCGACCGCGACACGATGCAGCAGGAGCGGGTGCCGCTGGCGGAGGTCGAGCGCTACCTACTCGACCGCCTCCCCGGCTGCTGACCTGCGCCTTACCCCCACTACGCCCTTTGCTGCCCCAAGAGGGCTGCCCTCTTGGGAAAAGCGCGGCGGCGGACGCGGGCGGGAATCAGAAGGTGAAGCCGCCGGGGCGGCCGTTGCGGTCGGCGATCAGGCCGGCCAGCGTGGCGAGGGCGATCTCGGCGGGGGTCTTGGAGCCGATGTTGAGGCCGATCGGGCGGTGGACCCGGGCGATCGAGTCTTCGTCGACGCCGAGGCCCCGCAGCGCCTCGATGTGCGGGGCGGAGTGGCGTTTGGCGCCCATCACGCCGATCCAGCGCGCCTTGCCGTCGAGCGCGTCGCGCAGCAGGGTGCCCAGCTCGGGCCGGTCGTGGTCGGTGATGACGACGTCGGTGTGCTCGTCGAGCCCGGCGGCGCTCACGCTGGCGACGGTCTGGTCTCCGTGTGGCTTAGGGGTGCCGGCCAGCAGCCGTGGCTGGGGCTCCACGAGCACCGTGCGGTAGCCCAGGTCGGCGGCGAAGCGGATCAGATGCTCGGCGACGGGCGTCTCGAAGACGGCGACGAGCGTGCGTGGTCCATGATCGGGCGGGAGGTCGCCGTGTGCCGTGGCGCACGCCGGATCGGATGTGGTCACCTGACCAAACTACCCTGGTTGCCGTGAGTGGAACGTTGACGTTGGGTCGGCACGGGATCGACCCGCCGGTGGTGCTGGCGCCGATGGCCGGCATCACCAACGTGGCGTTTCGCCAGCTCTGCCGCGAGTACGGTGCGGGCCTCTACGTCTGCGAGATGATCACGACGGTCGCCCTGCATCACCGCAACCCGAAGACCGAGCGGCTGATCCAGTTCGGGCCCGACGAATATCCGCGCAGCATGCAGCTCTACGGCGTCGACCCGGAGATCACCGCCAAGGCCGTGCGCCGGGTGGTCGACGAGGGCCTGGCCGACCACATCGACCTCAACTTCGGGTGCAGCGTCAAAAAGATCACCAGCAAGGGCGGCGGCTCGGCGATCCCGTGGAAGCGGCGCCTCTTCGGCGCGATCGTGCGCGCGGCCGTCGACAACGCGGCCGGGCTGCCGGTCACCGTCAAGATGCGCAAGGGCATCGACGACGATCACCTGACCTACGTGGAGGCGGGGTTGACCGCCCAGGACGCGGGGGTCGCCTGGGTCGCCCTGCACGCGCGCACGGCCGCCCAGCGCTACTCCGGCGCGGCCGACTGGGAGGCGATCGCCACCCTCAAGCAGGCGCTCGACGTGCCGGTGCTGGGCAATGGCGACATCTGGGAGGCCGACGACGCCCTGCGCATGGTGGCCGAGACCGGGTGTGACGGTGTCGTCGTCGGACGGGGCTGCCTGGGCCGCCCGTGGCTCTTCGCCGACCTGGCCGCCGGGTTCGCGGGCCGCGACGAGCGCGTGCTGCCCAAGCTGGGCGAGGTCGCCCGGGTCATGCGCCGCCACGCCGAGCTGCTCGTCGACTGGTGGGGCGCCGAGCGGGAGGCGGTCACCGACTTCCGCAAGCACGTCGCCTGGTACCTGAAGGGCTTTCCGGTCGGCGCCGAGCTGCGCCGGGCGATGGCGATGGCCTCGTCGCTGGCCGAGCTCGACGACCTGCTGGGCAAGGTCGACGCCGACGAGCCGTTTCCGACCGACGTCCTGGGCCTGCCCCGCGGCCGCACCAACGCGCCGGCCCGGGTCGTCCTCCCGTACGGGTGGCTCGACGACCGCGACTCCGAAGCCGTCCCGGACGACGCCGAACACGACGACTCCGGCGGCTGACCGCGCGCGAATCTGAGCGTGGGAGCGTACCCAGAAACGGGCGTGAACGTCACACTCCCGGCGCGTGTGCCGATGGTCACCGAACCCTCCCGAGACGTGGCGTATCTCGCTTAACCTTCGCCCACCATTGGGTACTAAACCCTCGTTCAATGGTGAACGCGGGTGGCAGGAGGCTCAGGTGGCAGCGAACGACGTCTACGTGTACGACTTCGCCGAAGGCAACAAGGACATGGCGGACCTCCTCGGCGGCAAGGGGGCCAACCTCGCCGAGATGACAAACCTGGGGCTGCCGGTGCCGCCCGGCTTCACGATCACCACCGAGGCGTGCCGCGCCTACCTTTCCACCGGGCGTGAGCCCGACGGGCTGCGCGAGCAGGTCGAGACCCACCTGGCGACCCTGGAGGAGGCGCGCGGCAAGCGCCTCGGCGACGCGGCCGACCCGCTGCTGGTGTCGGTGCGCTCGGGTGCCCGCTTCTCGATGCCGGGCATGATGGAGACCGTCCTCAACGTGGGGCTCAACGACGAGAGCGTGGCCGGCCTCGCCGCGCAGGCCGGTGGCGACGAGCGCTTCGCGTGGGACTCGTACCGGCGGCTGATCCAGATGTTCGGCAAGACCGTGTGCGAGGTGCCGGGCGAGGAGTTCGAGCACGCGCTCGACGAGGCCAAGCGGGCCCGCGGCACGGAAAACGACCTCGACCTCGACGCGGGCGACCTGCGGGCGCTGGTCGACGAGTACAAGAAGATCTTCGCCAAGCACGCCGGGCGTGAGTTCCCCCAGGACGCGCGCGAGCAGATGGACCTCGCGATCCGCGCGGTCTTCGAGTCGTGGAACGCGGACCGGGCCGTGCTGTACCGGCGCCAGGAGCGCATCCCGGCCGACCTCGGCACCGCGGTGAGCGTGGTGGCGATGGTCTTCGGCAACCTCGGCCCCGACTCCGGCACGGGCGTCGCCTTCACCCGCGACCCCGCCTCGGGCACGCAGGGCATCTACGGCGACTACCTCGCCAACGCGCAGGGCGAAGACGTGGTCGCCGGCATCCGTAACACGATCCCGCTGCAAGAGCTGGAACGGCTGGACAAGAAGTCGTACGACGACCTCCTCGGCATCATGGCCACATTGGAGGGTCACTACCGCGACCTGTGCGACATCGAGTTCACGATCGAGCAGGGCAAGCTGTGGATGCTCCAGACCCGGGTGGGCAAGCGCACGGCGGCCGCGGCGTTCATCATCGCCGGCCAGCTCGTCGACGAAGGGCTGATCGACCTCGACGAGGCCGCGCGGCGGGTCAGCGGCGCCCAGCTCGGCCAGCTGATGTTCCCCCGCTTCGACCTCTCGGGTAAGCCGAAGTCGCTCGCCAAGGGCGTCGGCGCCTCACCGGGGGCGGCGGTCGGCAAGGTGGTCTTCGACGCGGCCCGCGCGGTCGAGCTGGCCAAGGAGGGCGAGGCCGTCATCCTGGTACGCCGGGAGACCAACCCCGACGACCTGCCCGGCATGATCGCGGCGCAGGGCATCCTCACCTCGCGCGGCGGCAAGACGAGCCACGCGGCGGTCGTGGCGCGCGGCATGGGCAAGACGTGCGTCTGCGGCGCGGACACGCTCGAAGTGGACACTCGCGCGAAGAAGTTCACAGTGGATGGTCAGGAGGTCGCCGAGGGAGACGTGATCTCCGTCGACGGCACCACCGGTCGGGTGTACCTGGGCGAGGTCCCCGTGCGACCGTCCGAAGTGGTGCGCTACTTCGAAGGAGAGTCGACGTCCACGGAGGACCCGCTCGTGACGGCCGTACACCGGATCATGACGCACGCCGACGAAAAGCGGCGGCTGCGGGTGCGGACGAACGCCGACACCGGGCAGGACGCGGCACGGGCACGGCGCTTCGGTGCCGAGGGGATCGGCCTGTGCCGCACCGAGCACATGTTCCTGGGCGACCGGCGCGAGCTCGTCGAGCGGCTCATCCTCGCCCGCACCGATACCGAGCGGCAGGCGGCACTGGACGCGCTGCTTCCCTTGCAGCGGGCCGACTTCGTCGAGATCTTCGAGGCGATGGACGGGCTGCCGGTGACGGTGCGGCTGATCGACCCGCCGCTGCACGAGTTCCTGCCGTCGCTGGAGGAGCTGGCGGTGAGCGTCGCCGTCGCCCACGAGCGCGGCGAGAAGGCCGGCAAGACCGAGGCACTGCTCGCGGCCGTACGCCGGATGCACGAGTCCAACCCGATGCTGGGACTGCGTGGCGTCCGGCTCGGCCTGGTCATCCCGGGCCTGTTCGGCATGCAGGTACGCGCGATCGCCCAAGCCGCCGCCGAGTGCGCACGCCGCGGCGGAAACCCCCGTCCGGAAATCATGGTGCCGCTCGTGGGCGCCGTGCAGGAGCTGGAGACGGTACGCGCCGAGGCCGAGCGCATCATTTCCGAGGCGGGTGCCAGGGAGGTGTCGATCGGCACGATGATCGAGGTGCCGCGCGCCGCGCTGACCTCGGGGCAGATCGCCGAGGCGGCCGAGTTCTTCTCCTTCGGCACCAACGACCTCACCCAGATGGCGTGGGGCTTCTCCCGCGACGACGTCGAGGGCGCGTTCTTCTGGCGCTACCTCGAGCTGGGCATCTTCGGCATCTCGCCCTTCGAGTCGATCGACCGGGACGGCGTCGGCCGCCTGGTGCGCATCGCGGTGGACGAGGGCCGCGCCGCGCGCCCGGATCTCAAGCTCGGCGTCTGCGGCGAACACGGCGGCGACCCCGAGTCGGTGCATTTCTTCCACGAGGTCGGGCTCGACTACGTCTCCTGCTCGCCTTTCCGCGTGCCGATCGCACGGCTCGAAGCCGGCCGCGCCGCGATCGAGACCGCGGCCGCCTCCGACAGCCGCTGACGGTGGTCCGCCGGCCGGGGAGGGCGTGCTCCCCGACCGGCGGACGTCTCGACCCGCTCAGACGTCCATGTTTTCTTCGATCTGGCGCAGCTGGTGGCGGGCCATGGCGAGGTTGGCACGGCTCTTCAGCAGCGCCACGTACAGGAACAGGCCCTTGCCGGCACGCCCGGTGAGCGGCCGGATCATGTGGTACTGAGTGTCCAAAGTAATCAAGATATCTTCGATGGTTTCCTTGATGTTGAGCATCTCCATCGCGCGCAGCTTGGCCCGCACCACGTCGGTGTTGCCGGCGGCGGCGACGCCCAGGTCGAGGTCTTTGGTGCCGCCGATGGTACCGAGCGCCGTCAGTCAGGTACACGATGCCGCCCGGCTCGCCCTCCACGTACAGCGCGCCGGTCTCGCCGGCGGCGGCCAGCTGGGTGAGGGTGCGGCGAGGAGGCACGGCTCGGCCCGTGCGCGCGGTCTTCACCGCCTACCGCCCGGCGGACGGGACCGGAACAGCGGCCGTGGCCCGCGCGGCCACCGGAGCCGGCGCGCCGGACAGGCCGTCGGCGAGCTGCCGCAGCCGCCGGCGGGCCACCGCCAGGTTGCCCTGCGCGCGGTCGAGCCACAGGTAGAGCACCAGCCGGCTGTCGAAAACCGTGTGCACCTGCTGGATCAGGTGGTAACCGTCGAGGGTGGTGATGATGACGTCTTCGACACGGTCACCCGGCCGAGCGGAGGCGAACGGCGCACCCGTGACCGCGACGTTGACGATCTCGGCGGCGCCGGCCCAGGTGGCGTCGGGGTCGTCGGTGGGCGCGCGGCCGACCGCGCCGACGGCGAAGCCGGTGGTGTGGTCGATGAGGCTCGCGCCGATGGCACCGTGGATGGCCATCGCCTGCGTGAGGCAGTCGTCAATGCCGGACACGTTTGCTCCTCGGCCCGGAAGTGCGCCCGCCACCCAGTCCGGCCTGGTGGGTGTCGAGCTCGGGCATAGATATATGTCGACCAGCAGCCGCCACGCCGGTCCGGTCGTTGTCGCGCGAGCACGTTACCGCGTGCGGCGAAGCGAATACGGCCGGCGATCGGTCAGCATGTCTCGGATGATCGGTGGTTGCCGTTCGCCCTCCGCCGGGGTCCCGCGTACCGCCGACACCCGCAATGATGATCCTGGGCGTAACGTGGTCGTCACTTTGGCGACGTCTGGCGATAAGGCGTCGTCAGGCGACAACTGGGGCAAAACGGGAGGCGTACCTATGGGCAGCCGTTGGGAGCACCTGGTCGTCGACGCGCTCGATCCGGCGCGCCTCGCGCGCTGGTGGGCCGAGGCGCTCGGCTACCAGATCACCTACGAGCGGCCCGACGAGGTGGAGATCCGCCGCAAGCCCGACGAGCTGCCCGGCTTGATCTTCGTGCCCGTGCCGGACGCCAAGGCCGGCAAAAACCGCCTGCACGTCGACCTTCGCCCCGCCGACCAGGAGGCCGAGGTCGAGCGCTTGGTCAACATGGGTGCCCGGCACGTCGACGTGGGCCAGGGCGGTGCCGCCGGATGGGTGGTGCTGGCCGACCCCGAGGGCAATGAGTTCTGCGTCCTGAAGCAGCGCGAATAGACTCTTCGCGTGATCGAGGCCGAGCGGTTCGTGCCCGAGCCGCGCAAGGACACGGGACACGGGCGCAGCCCGTTCGAGCGGGATCGGGCGCGGGTGCTGCACTCCGCGGCGTTTCGCCGGCTGGCCGCCAAGACCCAGGTGCACACCGCGGGCTCCGACGACTTCCTGCGTACCAGGCTGACCCACTCGCTCGAGGTCGCCCAGATCGCGCGGGAGATGGGCGCCCGGCTGGGGTGCGACCCGGACGTCGTCGACGTGGCCGGGCTCGCCCACGACCTTGGGCACCCGCCGTTCGGCCACAACGGCGAAGACGCGCTCGACGCGGTCGCGCAGGAGTGCGGCGGGTTCGAGGGCAACGCCCAGACGCTGCGTGTGCTCACGCGCCTGGAGGCCAAGGTCGACGGCGCCGGGCTCAATCTCACCCGGGCCTCGCTCGACGCGACCTGCAAATACCCCTGGCCCCGTGCGGAGGGGCGGCGCAAGTTCGGCGTGTACGCCGACGACGCGGAGATCTTCGCCTGGGTGCGCGAAGGCGCGGCCGGCGCGGCCCGTTGCCTGGAGGCCCAGGTCATGGACTGGGCCGACGACGTGGCCTATTCGGTGCACGACGTCGAAGACGGCGTGTTCGGCGGCTACATCGCGTTCGGCCGCCTGCTGGCCGACGCGGGCGAGCGGGCGGCGCTCTGCGCGGACGTGGCGGCCACCTACTCCGCCGAGACGCCCGGCGACCTGGCCGAGGTGCTCACCGACCTGCTCGCCGACCCCGCGCTCGCGCCGCTGGCCGGATACGACGGCAGCTACCGCGCCCAGGCCGCGCTCAAGGGCGCCACGAGCGTACAGATCGGCCGCTTCGTGGCCACCGCCGTGGAAGCCACCAAGGCGGAGTATGAGATTCCCCCAGATGCTGTTCGTCTCGTCGCGGGCCCGCGACGAGACGAACAGCCGGAGAAAGCAAGTGTGGGGCCGCTGCGCCGGTACGCCGCCGACCTCGTCGTGCCGCGCCTGATCCGGGCGCAGTGCGCGCTCCTCAAGGGCATGGCCCTGCGATATGTGATGCGCCGAGAAGGCGCCGAGCTCTGGTACGAGCGGCAGCGGGAGATCCTCACCGACCTGGTCGGCGCGCTCGCCACCCGGGCTCCAGAAGGGCTCGACCCGATCTTCGCACCATTGTGGAAGGCCGCGCCCGACGACGCCAGCCGGCTTAGAGTGGTCATCGACCAGGTGGCCTCTCTGACCGATCCTGCCGCCGTGGCCTGGCACCAGCGACTGACCGGAGGATGAGCGGCATGTATCTGATCATCGGCGCGTCACTCGCCGGGGCGAAAGCCGCGCAGACGCTGCGCGAGGAGGGTTACGCGGGGCGGCTGGTGCTGGTGGGTGAGGAGATCGTGCGGCCGTACGAGCGCCCTCCGCTCTCCAAGGGCTACATGAACGGCAAGGAGCCGCGGGAAAAGGCGTTCGTGCACGACGCGGGGTGGTACGAGGAGCATGACGTCGAGCTGATCCTCGGCCGCCGCGCCACCCACCTCGACACCCTCAACCACGCGGTCACGCTCGACGGGGTTGACCAGCTGCGCTACGACAAGCTGTTGCTGGCCACCGGCTCGCGGGTGCGCACCCTCGACCTGCCCGGCGCCGACGCACACGGCATCCGCTACCTGCGCACGATGGACGAGGCCGAGGCGCTGCTCGCCGGCCTGCGCACGGGCGGCAACGTGGTCGTGGTCGGCGCCGGCTGGATCGGCCTGGAGGTCGCCGCGGCCGCGCGCGAGCACGGCTGCACCGTCACCGTCGTGGAGATGGCGCCCCTCCCACTGCACAACGTGCTCGGCCACGAGGTGGCCGCCGTCTTCCGCGACCTGCACGAGGCCCACGGCGTGCGATTCCACTTCGAGACCGGCCTGCGCGAGTTCGGCACCGCCGGCGGCCAGCTGTCCAATGTGGTCCTCGACGACGGCACCGAGATCCCGGCCGACCTCGCCGTACTCGGCGTCGGCATCCGCCCCTCGACCGAGCTGGCCGAGACGGCCGGCCTGGCGGTTGACGACGGCGTGCTGACCGACGCGTCACTGCGCACCGCCGACCCCGACGTCTACGCCTGCGGCGACGTGGCCCGCTTCCTCAGCCCGTTGGTCGGCGAGCGGATCCGCGTCGAACACTGGTCCAACGCCCTCAACGGCGGCCCGGCCGCGGCCCGCTCGATGCTCGGCCAGCCCGTCTCCTACGACCGCGTCCCGTACTTTTTCACCGACCAGTACGACCTGGGCATGGAGTACGCCGGCTGGGTGCCACCCGGCGGCTACGACCGCGTCGTATTCCGTGGCGATCCGTCCATCGTGGACGGCAAGACCCCGGAGTTCCTCGCCTTCTGGACAAAGGAGGGCCGCGTGCTCGCCGGCATGAACGTCAACATCTGGGACGTGCAGGAGCAGCTCCAGGCCCTCGTACGCGCCGGATACGCCGGCCGCACCGCCGACCTCGACCGCCTCGCCGACCCGTCCGTGCCCCTGGACTCCCTGGCGGCGTAACGATCGCGGGAAACCTTTCGGATTCGGGTGTTTCCGCTTCGTGAGTGGCCGGAGACATATTTGCCCACGTCCGCGTCACGTGCAGACCGTATGCTCCCGCGGGCACCGCTCCCGGCCGGCGGCTCGTAGACCGAGCCGAGATCCCCGGCCGTCCGCTGCCGGGTCCGCGGGACAAGCCCTTGGGCGGTCTTCGTGGGCAGTCGACACAGCGTGACCAGCCCAGGATCGGTACGTCGAGATCTAGCAGACTTAGGGTTGAAATAGCGCTAACTCTCCTAGATCTCGAATCTCGCGCCGCTCGCACGGCCGGAGCGGTTTACTGGCGGCGACGAAACCCCCGCTGCTTTCCCAGATTGCCGATCCGGCAACGGGCATTGTGGACAAACGTCGACCACCGCCTGGCGGGAGCTCGATTCACTCCCCGCCGGTGGCGCGCCTGGGGAGCGCGACCAGCGGCGGACGGGTGAGGCCGCGGGAGCAGCGGTCTGGACCACGACGGACATCGCGGTAGCCCAAATCTCTGTCTAAATAGGTGGGTCGAAGCCACCACGACTCCGGAAGGTCTCCTAGAGGGTGACGTCGACGGCGGTGCCGGTCTTCGGGGTTACGCGCACGTGGGGGTGGCGGTGGACCTTGGTGCGCTGCGGCGTGATCGGCAGCACGGCCGCGCCGTCGTGGAACTCGACCCGCCGGAACGTCCGCACGCACCGGCCGTCGGGCGCGTAGCTCCCAGATCTCTTATCACTTATGACATCCGCGGGTCGGTGCGGTTTACGCGAGAAGTGCTCAGTTAGGCAGCCCGTTACCTGCGCGTGATCTAACGAACCTTGCTGGGATTGCATCCATAGCGTTTCATGTGTGAATGGTTGTCGCGCACGACGCCATGGAGACGCTGATGCCGCAGCGTCGCGGGATGTGCGTTTCCGTGTGCGGCTGGTCGTGCACGTGCCTTGTATGCCGTGTATCTGTAAGCGACCTTGCGAATTGAATCGCCCCTTGGTGGTTTTGCCGAGCCCAAGCTTATGGGGGGTTTCATGCTTGTCGGACGAGGCAGAGAGCTGGTTGAACGCGACAGGGAGTCAGCGCAGCTGGCGTCCTCGTTGTCGGAATGCTTAAGCGGTAAGGGCGGCGTGGTTACCGTCAGCGGTCCGGTCGGTGCCGGTAAGACCGCATTGCTCCGGCAATTCACCCATCGCGCCGTGCAATCGGGTTTCGCGCACCTCAGTGCCAAAGCGTCCCGCGCCGAGCGCCGCGCACCGATGGGCGTGATGGGCCAGCTCCTCGGCGGCGCCCAGCTGCCGGAGGAGGCCGCCGAGAGGGTCATGCGGCTGCTCGACGACGCCGCGCTGACCGCGATGCTGCGCGACCGTGACGACGAGTCGGTCGAGCAGGTCGACATGCGGGTGCGGCGCGGATTGGCCGGGGTGCTGCTGGAGCTGGCCGAGCGGGCGCCGCTGCTGATCAGCGTCGACGACACCCACTTCGCCGACGCGGAGTCGATGCACTGCCTGCTCTACCTGATCCGCCGGATCGAGAGCGCCCGCGTGCTCGTCGTGCTGACCAGCACCGCGGGTGTGCGCACGCCGTGGCCGCGGCTGGCCGCCGAGCTGCTGAGCCAGCCCAACTGCCGGCGGCTGCGGCTCAGCCTGCTCTCGCCGGATGGGGTGGCCTCGCTGCTCGCCGGCCGCACCGGCCTCGGCGACACCGAGCCCGAGTCATGGCACAGGCTCAGCGGAGGGAGCCCGTTGCTGCTCGGCGCGCTGGTCGAGGACTACCGGGTGGAGGGCATGGCCGGCGAGGCGTTCAGCCAGGCCGTGCAGACGGCCCTGTACCGCGGCGACGACTCCATGCTGCCGGTCGCGCAGGCCCTCGCGGTGCTCGGCGAGCCGGCCTCGCCCACCCTGCTCAGCGAGCTGCTGGGCGACGCCTGCCCGTCGGCGGCCAGCGGGCTCGCGGCGGCCACCGACGCCGGCATCGTCGACGCCGGCCGCTTCCGCCACCCGCGCTCAGCGGTTGCCGTGCTGGAGGCGATGAGCACGCACGATCGCACGGAGCTGCACGACCGGGTCGCGCACGTGCTGTACCGCAACGGCGCCGCCGCCGTCACGGTGGCCCGGCACGCGGTCGCCGCCAGCCGCACCGAGGCGCCCTGGTCGGTGTCCCTGTTGCGGGAGGCCGCCGAGCAGGCGATGGCGCAGGACGACACCGGCATGGCGCTCGACTGCCTGCGCCTGGCCGAGCGCAGCCGCGTCGACGTGTCCGAGCGGGCGGGCATCCACGCCGCGCTGCTGCGGGCCAAGTGGCGGCTCGACCCGACGTCCGCCGAGCGGCACGCGCGCGAGCTCCTGCCGGTCGCGCGGGCCGGGATGCTCCGGCCCGACCTAGCGTTGATGCTGGTCAAGCACCTGATGTGGTTTGGCCGGTCGGCCGAGGCGGTCGAGGTGCTCGACAGCATCGACAGCTCGGCCAGCCCGGGCGCCGCGCTCGCCACCTCCTGCGTGCGGATCCGCTTCGGCTACTTCTATCCCGGCACCGCCGCCGGCCACACCGGCGATGCCCCGCTGCGGCGGGCCTCGGCCCTCACCGCCTCGTCCGGCCGGCTGCGGGTCCGCACCGCCAACATCATCGACGCGGTACACCGCGACGGCGTCACCGAGGAGGCGGTCGCCGACGCGCAGGCGATCCTCCAGCAGTACCGGCTCGACGACCACACCTGGGAGTCGATCATCGTCTCGCTGGAGGCGATGGTGCTGGCCGAGTGCCTCGACAAGGCGGCCGACCTGTGCGACGGGCTGCTGAAGGAGGCGGAAGACCGGCGGGTACCCACCTGGCGGGCGCTGCTGTCCGCGATGCGCGCCACGATCAGCTTCCGGCAGGGCAACCTGCCCGAGGCGGAGCGGCACGCACAGGCCGCGCTCTCGCACATCCCGCCGAAAGGGCTGGGTGTCTTCGTCGGCGGCCCGCTCTCGGTGCTGCTGCTGGCCGCCACCCGCCGCGGCCAGTTCGACGAGGCGCTGCGCCTGCTCGCGATGCCGGTGCCGGAGGCGATGTTCCAGACCCCGTTCGGGCTGCCCTACCTGCGCGCCCGCGGCCGCTTCCACCTGGCCAGGGGCAGCCACCGGGAGGCGATCGAAGACTTCGAGGCGTGTGGCGAGCTGATGGTGCGGTGGGGTCTCGACGTGCCCGGCCTCGCGCCGTGGCGCACCGACCTCGCCGAGGCCCGGCGCGGCCTCGGCATCCAGGCCCGCGACCTCGCCGCCGAGCAGATGGCCAAGCTGGGGCCGTACAACCGGCGCACCCGGGGCATCTCGCTGCGCGAGCTGGCCGCCACCGCGGAGTTGGAGCAGCGCGCCGGCCTGCTGCACGACGCGGTCGAAGAGCTGCGGGCCGGCGGCGACCAGCTCCAGCTCGTCGAGGTGATGGCCGAGCTCGGGGAGGCGCAGCACGCGCTCGGCGAGCACGCCAAGGCCCGCCTCACCACCCGCCGGGCGCAGCAGCTCGCCACCAGACACGAGGTGGCGGACCTGGTCTCGGCCGGCGCGACCCCGGACGACGGAGAGCCGGAGTCCACGGAGGTGTCGGCCATCGACGAGCTGAGCGACGCCGAGCGGCGGGTCGCCGCGCTCGCGGCGCAAGGCAACACCAACCAGCAGATCGCCCGCCAGCTCTTCATCACCGTCAGCACCGTCGAGCAACATCTGACCAGGGTGTACCGGAAACTGCGCATCAACCGCCGGTCGGATCTGCCCTTCAGTCTGGTTGCGGGGCTGCGCAACACCGCCTGAACGCTCGAGCCCTCGCGGATACCATCGTTGGGTGCCCGTACAGCCGAAGCTCCTGGCCATCAGTGACCTGCACGTGGCGTATGCGGACAACCGCCAGCTCGTGGAGGGCTACCGTCCGGAGACCGACGACGACTGGCTGCTCGTCGCCGGTGACGTCGGCGAGATGGTGAAAGACGTCGAGTGGGCCCTGCGGCTGCTCGCCAGCCGGTTTCGCAAGGTGGTGTGGGCGCCGGGCAACCACGAGCTGTGGACGCCCAAGGAAGACAGCGTCCAGCTGCGTGGCGAGGCACGCTACAAGCACCTTGTCGAGCTGTGCCGCGGCCTGGGTGTGGTGACGCCGGAAGACCCCTACCCGATCTGGGAGGGCGAGGGCGGGCCGGTCACCGTCGTGCCACTTTTCCTGTTGTACGACTACACGTTCCGGATGCCGCAGTTCACCACCAAGGAGGCGTCCCTCGCGAATGCGTACGACGTGGGCGTGGTGTGCACCGACGAGTTCATGCTCCACCCCGACCCCTACCCGACGCGCGACGCCTGGTGCGCGGCCCGGCTGGAGCTGACGCTGCGGCGGCTCGCCGAGCGCGAGCGGCCCGAGCTGCCGACCGTGTTCGTCAACCACTTCCCGCTCGTGCGCGCGGTGACCGACATCCTGCGCCATCCCGAGTTCGCCCAGTGGTGCGGCACCGTGCACACCGCCGACTGGCACGTGCGGTTCGACTCCGCGGCCGTCGTGTACGGACACCTGCACATCCCGCGGGTCAGCTGGTTCGACGGCGTGCGGTTCGAGGAGGTCTCGCTCGGCTACCCGCGCGAGTGGCGGGCGCGCGCCGCGCCACCGCGGGGGCCGCGCCAGATCCTGCCCACTGTGGATGGTGCCCGTGTTGGCTGAGCTGCTCCCGACGGCCGTGGTGGCCGTCGAGGCGTACGACGACTCGGCGCCGGTCGAGCTCTTCCCGGAGGAGCAGGCCATCGTCGCGCGGGCCGTCGACAAGCGACGGCGGGAGTTTACGACCGTGCGTGGCTGCGCCCGCCAGGCGTTGGCCCGCCTCGGCTACGGTCCGGCGCCGATCCTGCCCGGCCAGCGCGGCGCGCCCCAGTGGCCGGCCGGGATCGTCGGCACGATGACCCACTGCGAGGGATACCGGGCCTGCGCGCTCGCGCTCGACCGCGACGTGCGGACGCTCGGTGTCGACGCCGAGCCCGACGCGCCGCTCCCCGAGGGCGTGCTGGAGGCGATCGCGCTCACCGACGAGCTGGCCATGCTCCGCGACCTCGACACGCGGAGCAGGGGCGTGCACTGGGACAGGCTGCTCTTCAGCGCCAAGGAGGCCGTCTACAAGGCCTGGTTTCCGCTCGCCGCCAAGTGGCTCGACTTCAGCGAGGCGCGGATCGCGATCGACCCCGACGCGGGCACATTCGAAGCGACGCTGCTCGTGCCCGGTCCGGTGACGCCCGAGGGGCCGCTGGCCGGCTTCTCCGGCCGGTGGCTGAGCCGGCGCGGGCTGCTGCTCGCGTCCATCGTGGTCACCGCACCGTCCGCGACGGATGGCGCTTCCACGGCCCCCGCACCGGCGGAGAGGCAACCCGGATAGGGGGTTACTTGATGAAATCTTGCGCTACGACAGGGGGCCACACGCCGGCGGTGAGCACGCCCATCGCGTAGGCGCGTGACACCAGCGCCGCCCGGTTGGGTGCCTTGAGCTTCTTCATCATGGTCGCGACGTGGTACTCCACGCCTTGGCGGCTCAGGTAGAGCTTGGCGGCCAGGTTGACGGTGGACATGCCCATCGCCACACCCAGCAGGATGCGGGCGTCGAGCTCGGTGAGGACCTTGTGGCGGGTCGAGCGGGTGGCCGCGTCGGCCGCCGACTCGTCCCACTGGAGCATGACCAGGATGCTCGACACCAGCGGCGAACGGTCCCGGATGGACACGGCGGTCAGCTGCGCGGGCATCAGGCACTCTTCCGAGCGCAGCCCCAGCACCCGCTCGTTGATCCGCTCGCTGCGCCCCTCGATGAGGCGTACGAACTGGCGGCGGAGCGTGCTCTGGCTGCTCACCCGGAGGTAGTCGAACAGCTCCCGCCCGACGGTCTCCTCGGCCCCGCCGAGCTCCCGGCGAAACGGTTCGTTGGCCTCCTGGACCCGCAGCGCCAGGTCGACGGTGGCCATGCAGATGCCGGAACGCTCGAAGAGCGACCGGTATGCGTTCGCGTGCCGGTGTGCCGGTGAGGGGCCCGCCGGGTGGCGGATCTCATTGGTGGGTTCGGCAATGGCTTGGGTCACGGACCCATGATTGTCGGGTGTTCCCCTTAGGGGACACCCGTAGATGACCCCTAAAGCAGGGACGGGACAGGGCCCTCGCGTAACCGCGAAGACCCTGTCCCGGTGGGGAACTAGTTGACGTTGATGGTGAATGTTGACGTCGTGTTTCGGATGTTCTGCGCGTTGTTGCTGAACCGCAGGTTGTTGAAGGTCACCGAGCCGCGCGCCGGGCCCTCACCCGGCTCGGGCAGCTCGTTCGCCCAGATGCCGAAGCCGGACTTGGCGTCGAACGCGTCGCCGCTGCGCTGCGCCCCCGAGATGGAGACGTTCGTGAAGACGGTGTCCGTCACGGGGAACAGCGGCTGGCCGCCCACGTAGTCGGTCTGGAACATGATGCCGTGGTACGTCGGGTCGACGATGTCGACGTTGTTGACCCGGATTCCTTGGAAGACCTTGCTGGCCGAGTAGACCCAGATGCCGGGGAAGGTCTGCGCGCCCCAGAAGTGACCACCGGCCCGGACGATCGAGAGCCCGTCGAAGACGGTCGGCGGGCTGGCGCCGAAGCCGTCCATCGGGATGCCGAAGTCGAGCGAGCTGATGGTGATGCCGGAGTACACCAACGTGTCCGCGACGTAGATGTTGCGGAACTGGTTGTTGAACCCGCCGTAGACCGCGACACCGGCGGCGCGCCAGGTCAGGACCGAGGTGAGGTTTTCGAACACGTTGTCCCGCTGCTCACCGCCGCCGCCGTCGGTGGCCGCGAAGAGCGCGAAGCTGTCGTCGCCGGACGCCCGCGACTCGTTGTTGCTCACCAGGTTGCCCGTGCTGCCGTTCGTCATGTTGATGGCGTCGGCGAAGAGGTTGCGCGAGCGGGTGTTCCGGATCGTCGTGTTGTCGGTGTTGAGGCCCCAGAAGAGGCACATCTGGTGCTCGGCCCAGATCCCGTCGATGGTGATTCCGGAGACGTTTTGCAGGTCGAAGACCTTGCCCGGACCGTCGTTGCGCTGGGTGTAGTTGCCGAAGTACGAGAACCCGGTAAACAGCGAGCCGCCCGACGCGCCTTCCACGCGGAAGCCGACGTCGGTGTTCTCCTGGTTCTGCGGCGCGACGAACCGGGTGTACCAGGCGCCGGCGCCGACCACGCGCACGGCCTTGCCGTACACCTGGAACTTGCTCGACGTCGGGTACTCGCCGGCGGGCAGGTAGACGCCGATCAGGTTGCCGGTGGTGTCCATCCGCACCCGGTCGAGCGCGTTCTGCACGTCCTGGTGGGTGAAGCCGGCCGGCGTCGTGTACCGCGCCGGGTCCGGGTTGCCCACCTGCGACACCTGCTCGGTGCTGATGAAGTCGATCGCGAACGTGCCGCTGTTGGCCGCGTCCTTCTGGAGCTTGATGCGGCTGCCGGCGGGCACGGTCGAGTTGAGGAAGATGTTCGCCTCGTCGTAGATGTGCCGCGGGCTGCCCGCGCCCGGCGAGTTGCCGGGACTGGCCTCGGCGCCGTACAGCCAGGCGTACTTCGAGGTCAGCGGGATCGCCTTGTGGAACACGTCGTTGACGTACACGTTGAGCGTGCTGGTGGTGCCGTCCGGGATGGAGAAGCGGGTGACCAGCGTGTTGGTGTCTCCGCGCGTGGTGAACTGGACGGACGCGCCGTTCTGGTTGAGCGTGACCGCGCGCCGGCCGGACGCCTCGCCGGCGAGGTCGCCGATCGTCCGGTTCGGACCGACGACGGCCGCGCCGCCACCGACCGCGCCGTCCTCGGCCTCCAGGATGTCGAACGGCATGTTCGCGCCCCGGCCCACGAAGAGCGGCCGCTCGCTGGTGTTGTTGGCCTGCTTGACCGGCAGCTCGTTGCCGTCGTTGGCGAGCACCACCCGCACCGTGTACCGGCCGTTGGCGGCGGTCCACGTGCCGAGGTTGAGCACCGGCGTGGTGGCCCCGGCCGCGATCGCGCCGCTGTGCGAGCCGGTGAGCGTCCGCACCACCGTGCCGGAGTCGTCGAGCACGGTCAGCGTGACGCCGTGCGCGCCCGCCGCCGAGGCGATGTTGCCCTGGTTGCGGATAGACGCGGTGAACGTGACCGTGTTGCCGTTGGACGGGTTGTTCGGCGTCCAACCGACCGCCGCGGCGACCAGGTCCGAACTGGACACCGGAGTGACCACAAGGGACGTCGGGCTGGTGAAGGCGTTGTTGGCGTCGTTCTGCTCGATGATGTCGTTGTCCTCGTCCACCTTGGCCGTCACCTGGTAGGTGCCGGCGTCACGCGGGCCGATGTTCGCCGACACCGTCGCGGAGGCGCCAGCGGCGAGCCCACCGACGGCGGCGGTGCCGGCACGCGTCGTACCCAGGTAGAAGTTGACGTCCGTGGCACCGGAGGCCGCGGTGCCCGCGTTGCGCACGGTGGCGGAGAGGGTGATGGCGCTGGTCTCCACCGGCGCGGCCGGGCTCGACGTGATGCCGGTGACGGTCAGGTCCGGGTTGGGTGCCGGCGAGCCGATCACCTGGAACTCCGCGACCTGCCCTCCCGGCGCGCCCGAGTTGGCGGTGAAGCGCAGCTGCACGTCCGCGACGGTCGCGGTGACCGGGATCGTCACGCTGTTGCTGGAGGCGGGGTTGAACGTGTACGTCTGCTGGGACACCAGGTTGGTGAAGCCGGACGCGCTCTGCTCCCGCCCGAGCACCTGGAGCGTCTGCGTCCGGGTGCCCCAGATCGGGTCCGGGTTGAGCCGCAGCACGACCGAGTTGACGCTGGCGTTCGAGCCGAGCTGCACGGTCAGCGTGCCGGGGAACCCGTTGGACTCCCAGTAGGTGCCCACGTTGTCGTCGTTGGCGTTGGTCGCGACGAACGTGTGCACGTGGCCGGACGCGGTGACCGGCTTGCCCACGGCGAGGTTGGTGCCGCCGGTGGGGCCGCCCGGCCGGGTGACCGTGTTGCTGTTGCCCGACTGGTTGCCGGCCGCGTCCCGGGCCCGCACGTGGTACGAGACCGTGGTGCCGTCCGGCTGGTTGTCGGTGAACGTGGTGACGTTGCCGGCCACGCTCGTGCGCAGCTCGTTGTTGGCGTAGACGTCGTAGGCGGTGACGCCGACGTTGTCGGTCGACGCGCCCCAGGTGAGCCGGATCTGGCCGGTGCCCGGCTGGGTGTACGCGAGGTTGCCGGGCGTGCTCGGCGCCTCGGTGTCACCGGTCGCCGGGCCGTACACCTCGAGCTCGGAGATCTGCCCGGCCGGCCAGCCGGTGTTGGCGGTGATGTTCAGCCGCACGTAGCGCGTGGTGGTCGCGGTGAAGTCGATCGTCACGGTGTTGCCGCTCGCCGGGTTGAAGACGTAGCCGGCGGAGGCGACGAGCGTGCCGAACGACGAGCCGTTGGTGCTCGACTGCACGGTCAGCGTCTGGGTGCGGGTGCCCCAGCCGGCCGGCAGCTTGAGCACCAGCTGGTTGACGCTCACCGACGAGCCGAGGTCCACCTGGATCCACTGTGGAAACGCGTTGTTCGCGCTCTCCCAGTAACTGCCCTGGTTGGCGTCGTTGGCGTTGCCGCCGGGGTAGCCACCCTGGGAGCTGCTGACCTGGATCGCCTTACCCGCGGCGAGGTTGGGGCCCGCGGCGGCGACGGCGAAGACGTCCAATGTGGATAGCTGGCCGGCCGCCGCCCCGGTGTTGGCGGTGATGTTCACCCGGACGTACCGCGCGGTGGTGGCGCCGAAGTTGATCGTGACGGTGTTGCCGCTGCCCGGCGCGAACGTGTACGTGGCCGAGGAGACGATCGTGGCGAACGTGCTGCCGTTGGGGCTGCCCTGCACGGACAGCGTCTGGTTGCGCTGGCTCCAGCCCGCCGGGAGCTTGAGCTGCACCTGGTCGATGCTCCGGCTGCTGCCGAGGTCGACCTGTGCCCACTGCGGGAAGGCGCCGGAGCCCTGCCAGTAGGTGGCCTGGTTGCCGTCGGTGAGGTTGGCGACGGGGAAGGCGCCGTCGCTGGCGCTGGCCGCGGCCGGGTGGCCGGCGGCGAGGTTGGGACCGCCGGCGGCTTCGGCGGGCGTCGCGACCGCGACACCCGCCACCAGCAGGAGGGCGGCGACCAATGCTCTCGGGGATCTGCGGGACATGGCGGTGCGGCACCTACTTCCGTGGGCGACAGAGGGGGCCAGACCGGTGACGTCGCCACGCCCGGGCGCGTGGGGCGTACCGCCGTGCGCTTGTTTCGTGACGATGACGATACAAATACAGACTGATCAACGCAAGAAGCGAATCAACAGCCTGCAAAAAATCAACTTGGCCAACTAGCTCGCCCAGGTGGTCCCAGTGCGGCGCCGATCCGCCAGTTGTCCGTTCTCGGATGAGCGCGGCACGAGGGTCGATGCGATGCTGAACGGCGTTGATCCCACGACGAGGGCGGTGGGGACGCCGTCGGGGGCCGTCGGGAGGTCCGTGTGGCCGGGGGTACCGATGGGGAGACATTCGGCGAGCGGCATAGCGCGGGTGCGACCGGTTCTGGCCGTTGCCGCGTTGGGTGCGGTGGCGTTGCTGGTCGCCACCGGCCTGTACATCCGTGTTCGTGACGAGCCGGGCGGCGCGACCCGGCTGACCTCGGCCTGCCCGCACACCGTGCGCGTGGTGACGGCCTCCTCGTTCGCCCCGGTGCTGGACGCGCTGGCTCCCGGGACGAGGGCGGACGACAGCTGCGTCAACCTTCAAGTCGCGGTCGCGGACGGGCGCGCGGCGCCGGAGGCTGTCGAGCGGATCGACGCTGACGTGTGGATACCCGACGACTCGTCGTGGGCCGCGGTCGCCGGTGGCGGGCTTCTCGCCGCCAAGGAGGTGGCCGGCTCCGGCACCGTGCTGGCGGAGACGCCCATCTACATGGTCACCGACGCCGCCACGGCGGATCGGCTTCGCGCGGCGGGCGGCTCGTGGCTGGCGCTGGCCAACCTCGTCGCGTCGGATTCCGGTGTCCGCCTCGCGGTGCGCGACCCGGCGGGCTCGGGCGACGGCATGGTGGGCGCCGGTGGTGTCGCCGAGGCGGTGTGGCTGGCGAAAGGCATGGACGCCTCGGCGCTGGCGCTGGCTCGTGCCATGCGCGTCACCCGCACGGTGACCGGCCGCGATCCGGCACTGCCGGCGGGGCGCGGCGAGGTCGGGCTGGTGCCCGAGTACGCGCTGCTGCCGCGCCTCGGCTCGGCGCCACCGGCGGTGCTTCCCGGCAGCGACTACGCGGTCGTGCTGCGCTACACCTGGCTGCCCACGAGGGCGGCTGTGAAGGACCTCGCCCGGGTGGCCGCGCTGGACCGCTTCCGGACGCTGCTTGCCGGCGAGGCCGGCGCTGCCGCGCTGGACGACGCCCGGCTGCGCGCGCCGGGCGCGGACACGCCGCCGGGCGCCGACGTCCAGTTGCCGGCGTTGGCTCGCGCCCGGATGGGCGTGCTCGGTCCGCACCATGTGGACCACGTCCTGGCCACCTGGTACGCGCCCGATCGGCGGACCAACCTGCTGGCCGTCGTGGATGTGTCCGGATCGATGGGGCAGCAGGCGCCCGGCTCTGGTGCCAAGCTGATCGACCTCGTGCGCGAGGGCTGCCGCGCGCTGGGCCGGCTGCTCCCGGACGACAGCCGGGTGGGGATCTGGGAGTTCGGCCTGGCGCTGGACCCGCCACGTGACTACCGGGTGGTGCTCCCCACCGCTCCACTGGCCGCGGGGCATCGCGCCGCGATGGACGCGGCCGTCAGCCGGCTGGCCGCGCGGCAGACCGGCACCGGCCTCTACGACACCATCCTGGCCGCGTACATCGCCGGGCGGGACGCCGCCGAACCGGGTGTGTCGACGCAGGTGCTGATCTTTACCGACGGGCGCAACGAGGGCGACGCGCAGGGCATGACCCTGGCGCAGCTGACCGCGGGGCTCCAGCGGGCGAAGGATCCGGCCCGCCCGATCCACCTCAGCGTGGTCGCTTTCGGCCAGCGGCGGGAGGCGAAGCTGCTGGCGGGCGCGGTCAAACCGGTCGACGGGTACGTCGCGGATCTCGCCACGGCCGAAGAGGTGACGGCGGTGTTCATCCACACCGCGGCTGGCGGTCTCCACGGCGACTAAGGCCGTTTTCGCAGGTGAGTGCCCCGTTGACAGGGGATACCTAACAGCTAAACTCTAGCTGTTAGGTATTGGAGGAGCGTCCATGAAACACGTCGTGCTCGGCCTGTTGGCGGCCGGCCCCGCGCATGGGTACGAGGTGCGTCGGCGCTACGACGAGCTCTTCGCCGGCGCCGGCGTGGAGGTCAACGTCGGGCAGATCTACATCACGCTCGGTCGCCTGGAAAAGGACGGCCTCGTCACCTACACACCCGCGTCGGGCGGAGATCGGCGAGACCGCAAGGTCTACCGGCTCACCGACACCGGCACCAAGGCGCTGCGCGAGTTCCTGGCCGAGCGCCCCGACACCCCGATCGTCAAGCCGGACGTGCTGCTCAGGCTGGTCACGGCCCGGCTCGCCGCGAGTGTGATCCCGGGCATCGACGCGCGCGCGATCATCGCCGATCACCGGCAGCGGTGCTACGAGGCGCTGCGCGACCTCGACCGCCAGGCCGGGCAGGCCGCGCCGGGCAGCGTGAGCGGCCTGCTCCTCCAGGCGACCGCGCTGCACCTTCAGGCCGAGCTGCGCTGGCTGGAGGCGTGCGAGCAGCAGCTCACCCAGATCCTTCCCCAGACGAAGCCGGACGGAGACCAGCCATGACCGACCCGTTGCTGCGCGCCAGCGCGCTCAAGCGGACCTACCGCGGCGGAGCCCGGGAGCACGCCGCCCTGCGAGACGTTTCCCTGACCGTGGCCCCCGGCGACTGGGTGGCCATCACCGGGCCGAGCGGCTGCGGCAAGTCGACGCTGCTGCACCTGCTCGGTGGCCTCGACAGACCGGACAGCGGCGAGGTGTGGCTGGCCGGCACCCGCCTGGACGACCGCGACGAGAGTGGCCGGGCCCTGCTGCGCCGGCGGCACGTCGGCTTCGTGTTCCAGTTCCTCAACCTCGTGCCGACGATGACCGTGATCGGCAACGTCGAGCTGCCCCTGGTGCTCCAGGGCGTCGGGCGCCGCGAGGCGCGCGGCCGCTCATTGGAGGTGCTCGAGGAGCTGGGTGTCGGCGACGCCGCCGACGCCGCGCCCGCCGAGCTCTCCGGTGGCCAGCAGCAGCGGGTGGCGCTGGCCCGTGCGGTCGTGCACGGCCCCGACGTGCTCCTCGCCGACGAGCCGACCGGCGCCCTCGACTCGGCGTCGGCCGAAGTCGTGCTCGACCTGCTTCGCCGCCGCCACGACGGCGGCCAGAGCATCGTGCTGGTCACCCACGACCACCGCGTCGCGGCCGCGGCCGACCGGGTGGTGACGATGCTCGACGGCGAGATCGTCGACGAGCGCGACCTCAGCGGCACCAAGCAGCGCCCCACGTACGCCAACCTGATCAACCTGGAGGGCTGAGCCGTGTCGGCCACCCTTCGCCTGGCGATGTCCGGGCTGCGCGGGCGGAGCAAGGTCGCCGCCGGCGCCACCGCGCTGGTGGCCGCGCTCGCCGCGGCTGCCGTCGTCGCCGGGCTGTCCGTGCAGAGCCAGGGCGGCCCGCAAGTCGACGACATCTACCGCGACTCCGGCCGCCCCGACCTGGTGGTCTACGGCGAGCCGGTCGTGCTGGAGGGGCTGCGCGGCGACGCCGCCTTCGCCGCGACCGGCCCGGTCACCACCTACACCACGGGCGACGTCACGCTCGGCGACGGATCGGTCGAGGCACGCGTCGACACGCTCCCGCCGGCCTCCGCGCCGGGCGCGCCCCAGCTGCGCACCGGACGCTGGCCGTCGGCGCCGGGCGAGGTCGTGTTCGACCGCGCGGCCGCCGTCGAGGCCGGGGTCCGCGACGGCGATCGGGTACAGGTCAACGTGGCCGGCCGCCCGGCGACCCTGACCGTGGTCGGCACCGCCGTCGACCTCACCGACTGCTTCTATCCCGACTGCGACCCCATCCGCCTCTTCGTCGACCAGGCCGGGCTGCGGGCGCTCGCGCCCGACGTGGCCGACCGGCACACGCTGCTCATCGCCCGGCTCACCGACCCGGACGCAGCCGACGCGGCCGCCGCCCGGCTCGGCGGCAGCGCCGGCGTCGACGGCGTGCAGCCGTGGCCGGACACCCGCGCCGACATCCTCGCGCGGGAGCTCATCTTCGGTGCCTCACTCGCCGCGTTCGGCGTCTTCGTCCTGCTCGCCGCCGCGTTCGTCGTGGCCGGCACGGCGGCCGCGCGGCTGCTGGCCCGGCGCCGCGAGATCGCGCTGCTCCAGGCGGTCGGATACACCAACCGGCAGATCATCGGCGGCCTCCTCGGCGAGACGCTGATCCTCGGTGTCGCCGGCGCGGTCCTCGGCTGGGTGGCGGGCACGCTGATCGCACCGTCCCTGCAAGTGGGGCTCTCCGCGGCGATGGGCCGCGGCGGCTTTCGGGTGAGCGTGGTGTCGCTGCTTGTCGCGGTCGCGTTCGTCGGCGTGATCCTGACCGCCGCGACCGTGCTGCCCGCGCGCCGGGCCGCCCGCCAGCCGGTCACCGACGTGCTCCGCGACGCGCCGCCGCGTTCGGCCGCGCCGGCCCGCGTCGCCCGGCTGCTGGAGCGGACGCGGCTGGGGCCGGCCACCCGCTTCGGGCTCGGCAGCGTGCTGGCCCGGCCGGCCCGGTCGGCGCTGACCGCCGCCGCGCTCGCCATCGCCGTGGCCGCGGTCGTGGTGGCCGCCGGTTTCCTGTCCACGATGGACAGGTTCGTCACCGACCCGGCCCGCTCCGGCGACCCGTACGACGCGGTGGTGGCCGGCGACGGCACGGACGGTGCGGGCACAGCCGCCGCGCTGTCGGCGATGCCCGAGGTCGCGAGCTGGTACACCCAGACCGACCGGCGGGCGACCCTCGGCGACGCGACGTTTCTGGCCCGGGCGATCGGAGGCGACCCGGCCCGGGCGGGCTTCGTGCTCCGCGAGGGCCAGCCGCTGCGGGCGGCGGGGGAGGCGCTCGCCGGATACGGCTTCCTGAAGCGCTTCGACCTCGACGTCGGCGACACCGTCGACATCCGCGCCGGCGAGACACCGCTCTCGCTGAGGATCGTCGGCTGGTACAGCGAGACCGAGGACACCGGCGAGGTGCTGATGTACCGGGCCGAGATGCTCCCCGGCGCCACACCCGACGCGTTCCTCGTCTCCGCCGGGAGCGGCACGCCGGAGCGGCTCGCGACCGCGCTGCGCGACAAGCTCGGCCCGGCCGCGATCGTGCGCCCCATCGAGTCAGACCCCGACGAGCTCGCCCTCTTCACCTATTCGATGCTCGTCATGGCCGGGCTGGTGCTCGTCGTGAGCCTCGCCAACCTGGCCGCCGCACTGCTCAGCGGCGCGCGGGAGCGGGCCCGCGTGCTCGGCGTGCTGCGCACGGTCGGGTTCACCGTGCGGCAGACGCTCGCCCAGTCGGCGAGCGGCGGGGCCGCGCTCGGTCTCGCCGCCGGCATCGTCGGCCTGCCCGCGGGGCTCGCCCTCTTCCAGGTGCTCTCCGACCAGATGACCATCGGCATCGGGGCCGGGCCGGGGCTTGCCCGAAACCCCTCGTGGGTGGTGCTCGTCCTGACCGTGCCGGTGGCGGCGCTCGTCGGCGCCCTCGCCGGTGCCGCGGTGACCCGCCGCCTGGCCGGCACGGCGGCTTCCACGCTGGTCCGGTGGGAGTGATGGCGATGGCCGTCGACGTGGTGCGACCGGCGCGCCGGTCCGAGTTGGACGCGATCCGCGCGTTCGTGGTGATGGGGCTCGTGTTCTTCCACTCGGCGCTGGTCTTCGACGCGCGCGACGACTTCTACGTCAAGAACCCCGAGACGACCGGCGCGATCACCATCTTCGCCGGGCTGGCCGTCGTGTGGGCGATGCCGATGCTCTTCATGGTCGCCGGCCTCGGCGTGTGGCACTCGCTGCGCCGCCGCGGCCCAGCGGGCATGGCGGCGGAGCGGTTGCGCCGGCTCGGTGTGCCGCTGGTGTTCGTGACGGTCGCGCTCGTCCCGCTGCCGCAGTGGCTCCGGCTGCGCGGCGAGACCGGCTCCGACGAGTCGTACCCGCGCTTCCTGCCCCGGTTCTTCGACGTACACCTGGACCTGTCCGAGTTTCCGTTCGTCCTACAGGGCGAGCACTTCGAGACCGGTCACCTGTGGTTCGTGGTGCTGCTGCTCGCGTTCTCGCTGATGCTGGCGCCGGTCGCGGCCTGGCTCCCGCGCGACTCCGGCCGCCAGGTCCTGGATCGGCTGGCCACCGCGGCGCGGCGCCGCGGCGCGATCCTGCTGCCGGCCGTGCCGGTCGCGGTGCTCTGCGCGCTGGTGGGGCTCGAAGAGTCCTACGCGGGCTGGAGCCGCTGGGCATACCTGCTGTTCTTCGTGTACGGCGTGGTGCTGGCCGCCGACCGGCGATTTCGCGAGGCGATGCGCCGCGCGGCCGGGCTGGCCGGTGTGCTGGCGATCGCCCTCTTCTCGGTCGGCGCGGTGGCGTTCATGTCGGCGGACGACCCGTTCACCGACATGACCGGGGTGGCGATCGCCGCCCGAACGCTCTACGGGCTGACCGGCTGGTGCGCCCTCGTCGCCATCGCCGGCTTCCTCGACCGCCCAACGCGCTCCACATCGGACACGCCGGGAGGCGGGCGCTTGTCCGGCTACGTGAGCACGGCGGCGCTGCCGCTGTACCTGCTGCACCAGCCGATCCTCGTCGCCGTCGCCTATGTCGTCGTGCGCTGGGACGCGGGGATCCCGATCAAGTATGCGGTGCTCGTCACGGTCACGTACGCCATCACGGTGGCCGCCTACGAGCTGCTCGTGCGGCGCACGCGCCCCACAAGGTTCCTTTTCGGCCTGCGCGCTTGATACATTCACGAGCGTGACGGATTCGGCGCACCCGCGACGGGTCGCCGCGCTGCCCCTGCTCCTGGCCCTCTTCGTCACGCTCCTCGTCCCGCCGCCCACCGCGCGGCCCGCATCGCCCGCGTCGACAGCCGCCGGCGCGGGCGTCGCCGCTTCCGGGCGGTTCGCGGCGACCTCCGCCTGGCCGAGCGCGTTCGCCGTCGTCGCGGCGATCGGGTCCGCCGCCGCGTCCGCACCGGTGTCGGGCGCCGTCACGGCCGCCGCGATCGCGACGCTCGCGCCACCCGTGGCCGGCTGGTCCGTCCCGCTGCGCTCCACAGTGGAGCGAGCGGTCGGCGCGCCACTCCTCGCCTTCCGGGGCCGGGCTCCGCCTGCCTGACGGCACGCGTCGAGTCCACTTCACCCTTTCACCCAAGCGAGGAGAGTCATCGTGTCGCGCGCCAATGCCGCGCGCGCCGTCCTCGCCCTTGTCGTCATCGTCGTGTCCGGATGGCTCATCGCCGTCCGGCCGGCGCGGCTCGGGCTGGATCTGCGCGGCGGCACCCAGATAGTGCTGGAAACGAGAGACGGCGAGCTGGCCAAGGCCACCGCCGAAACCACGGACGAGGCGGTCGAGGTGCTCCGCCGCCGCGTCGACGCGCTCGGCCTGTCCGAGCCGACGCTGGCCCGGGCCGGCGAACGCCGCATCATCGTCGAGCTGCCCGGCGTCAGCGATCCGCGCCAGGCGACCGAGGTGATCGGCCGCACCGCCCAGCTCACCTTCCGCCCGGTACTCGCTCCAGGATCCACTGTGGACGGCGGGCAGACGCTGCCGGACGAGCGGGGGCAGCAGCTCCAGCTCGGGCCGGCCGCGCTCACCGGCAACCAGGTGGCCGACGCGGTCGCCGGGCGCGGACAGTTCAGTGGCTGGGAGGTACAACTCGACTTCCGCGACGCCGGGAAGGCCGCGTGGGCGAAGCTGACCGGCACCGCCGCCTGCGCACCGCAGGGCGACCCGACCCGGCGCGTGGCCGTCGTGCTGGACGACCGGGTCCTGGTGTCCGCCGAGGTGGACACCGAGACCCCGTGCGGCACCGGCAACGCCAGCGGCCGGGCCCGCATCACCGGTACGTTCACCGCGGCCGAGGCGCGCGAGCTCGCCCTGCTGGTCCGGGCCGGCGCGCTGCCCACGCCGGTCGAGATCATCGAGCAGCGCACGGTCGGGCCCACGCTCGGCCAGGAGGCGATCGAGGCCTCCGCGCGGGCGGCGATCATCGGGGTGCTGGCCACCGCGCTGTTCGTCGTCGCGGCGTACCGGCTGGTCGGCCTCATGGCAGCGCTGGCCCTGGGCGCCTACGGGCTGATCTCGTACGCCACCCTGCTCGCCTTCGGCGCGACCCTCACCCTGCCGGGACTGGCCGGCTTCGTCCTGGCGATCGGCATGGCGATCGACGCCAACGTACTCGTGTTCGAGCGGGCCCGCGAGGAGTACGCGACCGGCCGGCGCACGCCACGCTCCGCGCTGCGGACCGGGTTCACCAAAGCCTGGTCGGCGATCGCGGACGCCAACGTGACCACGCTGCTCGCGGCCGGACTGCTGTTCTTCCTCGCCGCGGGGCCGGTACGCGGCTTCGGCGTCACGCTGTCCGTGGGCGTGCTCGTGTCGATGTTCACCGCGCTCGTGCTGAGCCGCGTGCTCACCGAGGGCGCGCTCGGCCTCGCCCGCCGGCCGCGGTGGACCGGCCTGGCACACACCGGCTGGGTGCGCCGCGCCCTCGCCCGCCGCGAACCCGACATCATGGGCCGCCGGCGCCGCTGGCTCGCGATCTCGGCGCTGGCCGTCGCGCTCGCGGTGACCGGCATCGCCGTGCGCGGGCTCAACCTCGGTGTCGAGTTCACCGGTGGCCGGCTCGTCACGTACACGACGAGCGCGTCGTTGAGCCCCGAGGCCGCGCGGGCCGCGGTGGTCGGGGCCGGCCTGCCACGTGCTGTCGTGAACGCTCAGGGCACATCGGGGGTGAGCGTTCGCGCCGGCTCGTTCGACGACGCGACCGAGGCACGCGTGCGGCAGGAGCTGTCCGAGGCCGGGGGAGGCGACGTCCGGCGCGAGCGGGACGACCGCATCGGCCCCAGCCTCGGCGAGGAGCTGCGCCGCAAGGCCGTGGTCGCCCTGGTAGTCGCGCTCGCCGCGCAGCTGGCATACCTGGCGGTGCGCTTCCACTGGCGGTGGGGCCTGTCCGCGGTGGCGGCGATGGCGCACGACGTGCTGCTGTTGCTGGGCGTCTTCGCCTGGCTGGGCCGTCCGGTCGACGGCGTTTTCCTCGCCGCGCTGCTCACCGTCATCGGCTACTCGGTCAACGACTCGGTGGTCGTCTTCGACCGGGTCCGCGAGCTGGTCCGGGCCGGCCCCCGCGGCCGCAAACGGCCGGCGTTCGCGACGCTCGCCAACCGGGCCTGCCTACAGACCGTGCCGCGCACGGTGAGCACCGGCCTGGGCGCGATCTTCGTGCTTGTCGCGCTCGTCGCGCTCGGCGGCGACTCGCTGTTCGACTTCGCGCTGGCCCTGCTGATCGGCGTGGTCGTCGGGACCTACTCGTCGGTGTTCGTAGCCACCCCACTGGCCGTCGAACTGGAGCCCTAGACGGACCGGAGCGGTGCGGGTCGCGGCGGGGGCGGGGCGCCGCCGCGACCCTGCTAGGGTGCCGCACGTGAGCGGGGGCGCCTTCCGCGCCACGCGAACGAGCGAACCAGGAGACACAGTGACCGACGCTGACGTGCACCTCGTCGCCCAGCCGCGCATCGACACCGTCGTGACGGACTTCCACACGGAGAGCCGGCGGCTGCGTAGTGACTACGCCGGGATGGCCTGGATCGGCGAAGAGCCGGACGGCGAGACCGGCATGATGGGCCCCAACTACCGGCGCCGCATGGTCGACTCGCAGCTCTTTCTGCCCGACACCCACTGGTACGACGTGGACGCCCTCGACGACGTCGAGGTGCAGCTCACGGTCGGGCTGGTGCAGGTGCCCGCCACCGACCGCGGCACGCAGGGCCTGGTCGGCGCGATCGGGGAGCCCGAGGTCGACTTCTTCGAGCACCCGGTCGGCCTCGACGGCGTCGGCCTATGCCTGAGCCTCCACGGGGAGATCTGGTCGAACGTCGGTCTCTCCTACCGCGTCACCGTCCTGGCCCGCCCAGAAGCGCTCCTCCGTAAGGGGGACACCCCTCAGCAGGAGGAGGAAGACGACTCCTGACCCGACCGCGGCGTCGCCCGCGTCAGGCGCGCACCGCGGAGTGGCTCACGGTCGCCGCGGGCCGGGCCGCCACCACGTCGTCGATCGCGCCGGCGAGCAGGTCGCGGAGCGTCGTGTCGGGGTCGGGGATGCACGCCTTGGCGATGCCCTGCACCGCGAACTCGACGGTGCGCGGCGCGCCATGCCGCTGGTACATCCTCCGGGACACGGAGACGTCGTAGGTGAACCGGTGTGCCCAGCGTGCCGCGAGTGGCGCGCGGAGCAACGCACCCCGGCTGGACGGCCTGAGCGTGTCCGGCGGGCGGCCGTCGAGGCCCGCCAGCAGGCGGTTTCCGCTCAGCACCGAGACGGCCATCGCGTTTTGCATCTCGGCGGAGACGACCGGGAGGGCGGTCTCGGCGGCGCGCAGCGCGATCAGCGCGTCCCACCGGACGTCGTCGCTGGTCAGGCCGATCACCGAGGGGATCAGCTCGGCGAGGCGCTGGCGGCCGGGGTCGCTGGTGTGGTCGTTGACCAGGCGGGCGAGCGAGGCGAGCAGCGGGTGTGTGCAGGCCGGGTGGTCGCTCCACCGCTCTCCGGCGAGGTAGGACGCCATCTCCATGAAGCAGGCACCCTTGCGTGGGTTGCGGTGGCGGCCGCGGGACAGCAGCGGCATCGAGTCGGGCAGGTGGACGTCGGTCGTCATGGGCACCTCCAAGCCACAGGTGCGGGTCAGACTCCTCTCAGTTTCCCCCTTGTGGCCGCTCTAGTCACGGGCATTACCGTCCGCCCGGACTAGTGGGCGAATCCATCGCGTCCAGGATGAATCAGGCATATAACCGGCGGTGCGGTAGAGCTCGTGGGCGCCCGGGTTGCCGTCGTCAACCATCGCGTCGGAGCGGCGGCCGCCCAGCTCGACGAAGCGTTCCTCGGCGGCGGTGAGCAGCGCGCGGCCGATGCCCTGGCGGCGGTGGTCGGGGGAGACCGCGAGCCGGTAGATGTGGCAGCGCCACCCGTCCCATGCGGCGATCACCGTGCCGACGAACGCGCCGTCCGACTCGGCGATCAGCACCGACTCCGGGTCGTGGCGCAGCAGCCGGGTAACGCCGGCAAGGTCGTCGCTCACGCTGCGGCCATGGGCCGCCGCGGTCCAGAAAGCGAGCAGTCGCTCGGCGTCGTCCAGCCGGCCGGCGCGGATCTTCATCACTACACTCTTGCCCGGCGGCGCCCTGTATGTCGAGGACGCGTGCGCCAAAATCCCCGACCTCCGCCGCCATGTCCGGTGTGCAAGACCAAACCGCGGGACGCGCCCTGGTCGCGGCTCCGCACCCCAAACGACGCACGCCGTGTGCGACCGGCCGCGGCGGCCCCGTTGTCTGATCCCCGGGGTTGATCGTTCCGGCGAATCTGGCCGCTCCCAAAGACGGTTGACCGCAAGTACCGGGCCTGGGGAGGCAGTACGCGGTAAGGGGAGAGAGACCATGCCACAGGAGACGTCCGCAACGCGGCTGCGCGCGATGGCGGCCGAGGTGTTCGACGTACCGGCGGAGGAGATCACCGACGGCGCGGCCTTCTACGAGGATCTCGGCGTCGACTCGCTTCAGAAGGTCGACTTCGTCGTACGGATGGAGCGGCAGCTCGGTCTGAAGCTCACCGACGACGAGGCGGCCGGCATGCGGGACCTCGGCGGGGCCATCGCCATACTGCGCAGCCGGGGACTGAGCGTTGGACCGTGACGGCGTCGCGGTGTCCGGCGTGGGCGCGGTCTCGCCCGCCGGGCTGGGCGTGCACGCGTTGTGGCGCGCCATCGAAGACCGCCGGGTGCTCACCGGGCCCGTAACGCGATACGACCTGTCCGGCTACCCGACGCAACGGGCGGCCGAGGTGCCACCCGGCGCGGTGGCGGCGCTCGACTCGCTGGTGCCGCCGCACGAGTCGCTCGCCGCCCGCTACCTGGCCGCCGCCACGCTGGAGGCGCTCGGCGACGCGGGCCTGCCGGCGCACCGGCGGCGGGGACGGCTGGGACTGTTCGTGGGGACGGTCATGGGCACCCGGCCGCTGCTGGACCGGGCGATCGGGCGCGGACCGCTCGGCGTGGCCGACCGGGCCTGGGCGCGCCCCGACGAGCTGCTCGCCGCCGTCCGCCAGGTGGTCACAGTGGACGGTCCCGCGGTGCTGCTCGCGCCGGGCTGCTCCGCCGGCAACGAGGCGATCGCCGCCGGTGCCGCCGCGGTGGCCTCCGGCGAGGTCGACGTGGCGATCTGTGGCGGGGCGGACGAGCTGTCGCTGGAGGTGTTCGCGTTCTTCACGTCGATGCGGGCGCTCGCCGGCGACGAGATCCGGCCGTTCGACGCGGGACGCAGGGGCACGATGCCGGGCGAGGGCGCCGCGGTGCTCGTGCTGGAGCGGGCGGAACGGGTCGCCCGCCGGGGGCGCCGGCCACTCGCCCGGGTGCTCGCCACCGCGTCCGCCGCCGACGCGCACAACCTGACCCAGCCGCACCCGGACGGCGCCGGCCTGATCGTCACGATCCAGAACTGCCTCGACCGCGCGCGGGTCGAGCCCGACGACGTCGACTGGGTCTGCGCGCACGGCACGGGAACCCCGGCCAACGACGCGGTGGAGGCCCGGGCGGTCGCCAAGGCGCTCGGCGGCCGGCGGCGCCCGGTGGTCTCCTCGGTCAAGGGACAGCTGGGCCACGCGGAGGGCGCGGCCGCCGTGCTCGAGGCCGTTATCGGGGTACGTGCGCTCGCGCATGACCTCGTGCCCGGCAACGTCACGCTGCTCGACCCCGACCCGGAGTGCGCCGGCGTCGACCTCGTGGAGCCGGGTGGCCGGCGGGGACCGGTGCGCCGGGTGCTGAGCCAGGCGTACGGCTTCGGCGGTGCGGTCTGCACCGTGCTCCTGGGGAAGGGGACGCCCGATGCCGGCTAGCGTGACAGTTCGCGGCGCCGGCCTCCGGCTGTCCGAAGTGGACGATCTGGCGGGGCTCGCCCGCTGCCTTTCCGCCGCACCGGTCACCGCCCCGGTGCGCCGGTTCACCGCGCCGGACACCGTGCTGGCACCGGTGGAGCGGGCCGTGTACGGGCCGGTCGAACCCCGCGTGCCGGCCCGCGCCGGCTCCCGCGGGCTGCGCAGCGTGCCGCACGAGTCGCTGCTCGCCCTCGGGTCGGCCGCGGACACCCCTGAGGCGCAGGCGCGAAACGACACCACGGCGGTGGTGTGGGCCAGCTCCACGGCCGGGCTGCCGGAGTACGCCACCGTGTGCGCCGAAGCGTCCACATTGGATCCTGGCTTCGTCGCGCCCGCGCTCGGGCCGGCGTCCGCGTACAACTGGCCGGCCGCCACCGTCTCCATCCGCCTCGGCCTCGCCGGGCCCAACCTCACCCTCACCGGCGGTGCCACGGCGGGCATCTCGGCGATCGCGGAGGCGATGCGGCTCATCGCCTCCGGCGACGCCGGCGCCGCGGTCGTCGGCGCTTCGGCGGCCGTGACCCGCTGGAGCCTGACCGCCGCCCAGGACCACCTCACCCCGGCCGAGGGCGCCGCCTGCCTCGCGCTGGACCCGGCCGGCGGGCCCGGCGTCACGCTGCGCGACTGCCACCGCACCGACCTCGTCCGCGCGACAGCCCGCGTGATACAGGCCGCCGCACGGCCGGAGACCCGCCCGGACGGCCTCGTCATATCCACATTGGACACGCAGCTCGTCGACGCGCTCGCGTCCGGACAACCCTTCCCCGTCTGGCACGTCGAGCGGGTGCTCGGCGACCTCGGCGCGGCGGGCGGGTTTCTCGCGGTGGTGGGTGCCGCCGCCATCTGCGCCACCGCTTCAGGCCCCACGAACATCCTCGCCCTCGCGGTCGAGCCGTGCGGGAGCACGGCCAGCTTGGAGGTTTCGTCATCGTGAACAACAACATCGTCGAGCACCTGCTCTCCGCCGGTAAGCCCGACGCGACCGCGTACGTGGACGCCGGCGGGCAGGTCACGTATGCCGAGCTGGCCCGGGCGGTGCACGCGTACGCGGCACGGCTCGACGGCTCCGCCTTCCGGCCGGGCAGCCACGCGCTGATCGTCGCCGACGACTCGATCGCCACGGTCGTGGCGATCCTCGGCGTGTGGTGGGCCGGTGGCGTACCGGTGCCGGTCAGCCCGATGCTCACCCCGGCCGAGATCGAGTTCATCGCGGCCGACTGCTCCGCCACGTACCTGCACCTGGACGAGCGGGCCGAAGAGCGCCTGCCCGCCACGGGCGCCCTCGACCTGCCCCGCGGCCGGGCCGACCGGATGGCGCCCTACGACGGCGAGATCCCCGCGCCCGCGCACCAGGGCGACGGCGACGTCGTGCTGATCCAGTACACGTCCGGCAGCACCGGCCAGCCCAAGGGCGTGCTGCACACACGCGCCGGCATCGACAGTGTCCTCAGTGGATTCGGCCGGATCCTCGCGCTCTCGCCGGCCGACACCGTGCTCTCCACCGCCAAGCTCTCCTTCGGGTACGGCTTCGGCAACTCGCTGCTCTTCCCGCTCGCCGCGGGCGCCCGCACGGTGCTCAGCGCCGGCCCGCCGGACGTCTTCCGGGTCGCCGCCACGCTCGCCGCGCACCGGCCGACCGTGCTGTGCTCGGTGCCCCGGGTGTACGCCGCGCTGCTGGAGCGGGTCCGGCACGGCGAGGCGCTCGCGTTCGACTCGCTGCGGCTCGCCGTCTCGGCCGGTGAGCACCTGCCCGCGCCGATGTGCGGCGAGTTCGCCCAGGTGTGCAGCGCCCCGCTGGTCAACGGGCTCGGCGCGACCGAGGTGCTGCACATCGTGGTGGCGACCAACGGCAGCCGTCCCGGATCGACCGGCATACCTGTGCCGGGCGTGCGGATCACCGTGCGGGACGACCAGGGCGAGATCGTGCGCGACGGTGTCGAGGGGCGGCTGCACGTCTCCGGTGGCTCGGTCGCGGCCGGCTACCTCGACCGCCCGGAGGCCACCGCCCGCACGTTCGCCGACGGCGGCGCGTACACCGGCGACATCGTGCGCCGCGCCGCGGACGGCGACCTGGAGTACATCTGCCGGCGTGACGACCTCATCAACGTGGGCGGGTTCAAGGTGTCGCCGTTCGAGGTGGAGGCCGCCGCCCGCGATGTGGACGGGCTCTCCCAGGTCGCTGTCGTGGGCGCGCGGGACACGAGCGGGCTGGAGCAGGCGGTCGCGTACCTGGTGCCGGAGAACGGCGTCGACCGGGCCGTGCTGCGCTCGGCCGCCCGCCGCGCCTTCCGCGACCAGCTGCCGGTCTTCAAGCGCCCGGCCGTCATCGAGGTCGTCGACCAGCTCCCGGTCACGTCGACCGGCAAGCTGGCCCGCTTCAAGCTGCGTACCGGCGAGGTCGACGTCACGCTGCGGGTGCTCCGCGAGGGGCAGGGGCGGACCGTGATCTGCCTGCCGTACGCGGGGGGCTCGGCCGGCTCGTACACCCGGCTGGCCAAGCACCTGCCGGAGTCGTGGCGGGTGGTCGCCGGCGAGGCGAACCTGCGCGGCCCGGTCACCGTGCCGGACGTGGCCGACGCCTGGTGGAAGGCGATCACGCCCTATCTGACGGAAGGCACCGTCCTCTTCGGACACAGCCTGGGCGCGCTCGTCGCGGCCGAGGTCGCCAACCGCGCCGGCGCCGGTCTGGAGCCGGCGCACGTGGTGCTCTCCGCCCCGCCGCTGTCCGGTGCGACCGCCAAGGCGATCCGCGCGCAGGACGACGCGGAGCTGGTGGCCGACCTGACCCGCAGCGGGCTGATGCCGCCGACCACGCTAACGGCGGACGAGGTCGGGCGGCTGCTGCTCCCGCGCTTTCGGCGTGACTTGTCGCTGGTGCCGGACGAGTGGACGCCGTCGCTGGAAACGCCGGTGCACGTGCTGGTCGGTGCCGAGGACACACTCTGCACGCTGCCCGGCGTCGCCGCCCGCCTCCGCCCGTCGATGGTCGCCAGCACGCATGTGGTCGACGGCGGTCACTACTTTGTGGTGACCAACCCGGTGCAGACCGCCACCGTGCTGGCTGGCCTCTACCCGTAGACCGGCGGGGCGCGGGAAGAGGCCCCCCGCCCGCCCGCCGTTGCCGCGGCGGGCGGGCGGGACCTGGCTTCACTTCGTGGGCACAGCGCCGGTTAACGCACGCCGGGTTTCGCCATTGGGGACCGTGGGCGAGGGCCCGTGGCGTGGTCTCGCCCACGGTCGCCGCCGGCCGCTCCGGCGGTAAGCCCAGACGCAGCGACTGGCCCCTCGAACATCGCACCTGGAAGCCCGGAACGCTTCGTGCGAACGGACGACCGGTTTTGCTTGCGCTCCCGCCAAAACTGTGATTGGGGTTCAGGCGTTCAGGTAGGCGACCACGGCGAGCACGCGGCGGTTGTCGTCGTCCGACGGTGGCAGGCCGAGCTTGGTGAAGATGTTGTTGATGTGCTTGCCGACCGCCTTGTCCGTGACGAAGAGGCGGCTCGCGATCGCGTTGTTGGAGCGTCCCTCGGCCATCAGGCCCAGCACCTCGCGCTCACGCGGCGTGAGTGCCTTCAGTGGCTCCTCGGCCGAGCGGCGGGCGAGCAGCTGGCCCACCACCTCGGGGTCGAGCGCGGTGCCGCCGGCGGCCACGCGCTTGACCGCGTCGACGAACTGGCTCACGTGCGAGACGCGGTCCTTCAGCAGGTAGCCGACGCCGCCCGTGCGGTCGGAGAGCAGCTCGCGGGCGTACAGCTGTTCGACGTGCTGGGACAGCACGAGCACCGGCATGCCGGGCACCTGCTCGCGGGCGGCGATCGCCGCCCGGAGTCCCTCGTCGGTAAACGTGGGTGGCAGGCGCACGTCGACGACGGCGACGTCCGGGCGGTGCTTGAGGAGCGCGGGGAGCAGGGAGGGGCCGTTGTCGACCGCCTCGACGACCTCGAAGTCGTACGCGTTGAGCAGCCGGATCAGCCCGTCCCGGAGGAGGGCAAGGTCTTCGGCGATGACAACTCGCACGGCAGCTCCATGGTCACGACGGTCGGGCCGCCGGGCGGGCTGCTCACGGCGACCGTTCCATCGAATGCTGCCAGGCGCCGTTCCATCCCGCGCAGGCCGGTGCCTCCCTCGGGGTTGGCGCCGCCGATCCCGTCGTCACTGACCGTCATGCCGAGGCTGCGGCCGTCGTGCCGGACCAGCACCCAGGCGCGGGTGGCGTGGCTGTGCTTGACCACGTTGGCGAGGGCCTCGGCGACCGCGAAGTAGCCGGCCGACTCGACCGGCGCCTGCGGGCGCCCGGCCAGCTCGATGTCGACCTCGACCGGGATGGGCAGGGTGAGCGCGAGCGCGCGCACCGCGCCGTCGAGGCCGCGCTCGGCGAGCACCGGCGGGTGGATGCCGCGGACCAGGTCGCGCAGCTCGGACAGGGCCTTGTCGCTGGCGTCGCGTGCCTCGGCCAGCAGCTTTTGCGCGGCGACCGGGTCGCGGGTGACAAGGTCTTCGGCCAGGCCCAGGCTCATGCCCAGCGACACGATCCGGGCCTGCGCGCCGTCGTGCAGGTCGCGCTCGATGCGGCGCAGCTCGGCGGCCTGCGCGTCGACGGTCTCCGCGCGGGTCCGGGTGAGCACCCGGACCCGCTGGTCGAGCACCGCCTGGCGGGTGGGGCCGAGCAGCAGCTTGGCGAACCGGTCGTGCAGCCGCAGGATCGCCGGCGCGGCGGCCAGGCCGAGCGCGAGGACGAGGACGCCCTGCGGGATCGCCACGATGCCCTCGAACGGGATGTCGATCAGCCAGCCCGGCCCGTAGTGGTAGCCGTCGACGAACTGGAGCACGGTCGGCATGACCAGGATGCCCTCGACCCCGTATCCGACGATGGCCGCCGGCAGGATGCCGAGCGCCAGCGTGATCGGGGAGCTGAGCAGCCACAGCAGGTCGCGCCAGGTGGCCGGGTCGCCGAGCATCCACCGGCAGCGCTGCCAGGCCCCGACCACGCCGAAGGACTCCATCGGCGGCCGCGGCTTGTACGGCGCGGGGATCTCCACGCCGGACCACTGGCCGGCCAGCTTGCGCCGCTCGTTGGCGAGCCCGCGGACCGCGACGGTGACCAGCGGCACGAGGAAGATGCCGACGCCGAAGACCGAGATGAACGAGATCGAGACGATCGACAGGACGAGGAGCACGATCCCGCCGACGTAGAAGACCAGACCCACCACGAAGCTCCGGACGCTCGCGGCCAGGCCGCGGCTCACAAAGCGGGTCAGCTCCTCGTTCACGCCACCCATTCTGGCCGACCGGCCGGCGATTGCCGGTAGGGCTAGGCCCACCCCCCTCGGGGTGCTGTGCCCAGTGTCCGGCGGCGGCACCGGCCGAAGGATCGGAGGCAGTCATCCAGAGGAGGAACCCAAAATGTCGTGGCACTGGATCACCAGACTGCCGTCCGGCCGGCGTACGAAGTTTCTGGCCCTCGCGCTGTGGCTCGCCATCGCCTCCGCGGTCGGGCCGCTCGCCGTCAAGCTCGCCGACGTGGTCACCGACGACGCGGTGGCGTGGCTGCCGCGCACCGCCGAGGCCACGCAGGCGTACGAACGCGCCGAGGCGGCCTTCCCCGGCTCCGACCGGCTCGTCGCGGTCGCGGTCTACGCCCGGGACAGCGGCCTCACCGGCGCCGACCGGGCCAAGGCCGAGGCGGACCGCACCGCGTTCGCCCGGTACGCCGAGGGCGGCGAGGTGCCGCCGGCCATCGTGAGCGACGACGGCAAGGCGCTGCTGATCTCCTTCCCGCTCGCCGGAGACGAGGACCAGCAGACCGACTCGACCGGCGCGGTACGCGACCAGCTCGCCAACGCGCCACCGGCCGGCCTGCGTACCGGCCTGACCGGCTCGGCCGGCGCCACCGACGACCTGTTCGACGCGTTCGGCGGGATGGACATCACGCTCGTGCTGGTCACCGCCGGCGTGGTCGCGCTGCTGCTGCTCTTCACCTACCGCAGCCCGATCCTGTGGCTGGTGCCGCTGATCTGCGTCGGCGTGGCCAGCCAGGTGGCGAGCGCGGTGGTCTACCTGCTGGCCAAGCACGCCGGGCTGACCGTCGACTTCCAGGGGCAGAGCGTGCTCACCGTGCTTGTCTTCGGCGTCGGCGTCGACTACGCGCTGCTGCTGATCGCCCGCTACCGCGAGGAGCTGCGCCGCCACCGCGACCGGCACCAGGCGATGGGCGTCGCGCTGCGCCGCTCGTTCCCGGCGATCCTGGCCTCCGCGGCGACGGTCGCGCTCGCCCTGCTCTGCCTGCTCGCCGCGGACCTCAACTCGACCCGCAGCCTCGGCCCGGTCGGCGCGATCGGCATCGCCGCCGCGTTCCTCGTCATGACGCTGCTGCTGCCGGCCGTGCTCGTCCTCTTCGGACGGTGGCTCTTCTGGCCGTTCGTGCCGCGCTACACCCCGGACGCGGTCGGCCACGACGTGGCGGAGGACCACCGCGTGTGGGGACGCGTGGCGGCGTTCGTCGGGCGGCGTCCGCGCGCCGTGTGGGTCGGCACCGCCGTCGCGCTCGCGGTGCTCACGCTCGGCGTCGGCAACCTCAGCATGGGGCTGCCCGGAGGCGAGACGTTCACCAATGAGGTCGGCTCGGTCACCGGCCAGAAGCTCATCGCGCAGCACTTCCCGGAGGGCTCGGCCGCACCGGCGGAAATCACCGCGCGATCCGCCACGGCGGACGGCGTGACCGCGGCCATACGTGGCGTCGAGGGCGTGGCGTCGGTGCAGGCGCACGAACGCTCCTCCGACGGGCAGTGGACGATGGTCCGCGCGGTGCTGGCCGCCGAACCGGACAGCCCGGCCGCCAAGGACACCGTGGAACGGATCCGGGACGCCGTGCACGCGGTCCCCGGGGCGGAAGCCCTCGTCGGCGGCGAGACCGCGATCCAGCTCGACACCGCGGCCGCGTCCCGGCGGGACGAGCGGGTGGTGATCCCACTGATCCTCGCGGTGGTGTTCCTGATCCTCGTGGTGCTGCTGCGCGCGCTGGTGGCCCCGCTACTGCTGATCGGCAGCGTGGTCCTCTCCTACGCGGCCGCGATGGGTGCCGCCGCCTTCGTCCTGGACGCGATGGGCTACACCAAGCTCTTCGACGGCCTACCGCTCCAGACGTTCCTCTTCCTGGTGGCGCTCGGCGTCGACTACACCATCTTCCTGATGACCCGCGCCCGCGAGGAGGTCGGCCAGCTAGGCCACAAACGCGGCGTGCTGCACGCCCTGACCGTCACCGGCGGCGTGATCACAAGCGCCGGCCTGGTGCTCGCCGCGACGTTCGCCGCCCTGTCGATCCTCCCACTCGTGCCGTCGGTGCAGATCGGCGTGATCGTCGCGGCCGGCGTACTGCTCGACACGTTCGTGGTCCGCAGCCTGCTGATCCCCGCACTGTCGGTGCACCTGGGCAAGAAGATCTGGTGGCCCAGCCGCCCGGCCGCCGCACCCTCGGCCGAAACACCGGCGCCGCCCATGCTCAGCCGCGTCTGACGCCACACGCCTTCCGGGTCCGCCCGCCACGCGCGCGGACCCGGAAAGACCGGCCAGACAAGAGACTGCCAGCGTGTTTGTCGCGAGGCCTTGATCGGCGAGGTCCTGGCGATCGTGGTCGTTTAGTCCCCCTGGAGGGGGTCCAGGTGACCGCGATCTGCAAGGTGGCCCGCCGATCAAGTATCGACCCTAACTGTTCTAAAGATCTTTCGGGTTCAGGGTGGCGCCGTCGTGGTGTGCCTCGAGTTGGAGTTTGCCCGGGTTCATGTCAGCTGCGGACCGCCGCTCCCGCCGGAGTACGCGCGGGTCGGCGGCGAGCTGGCGCTCGCCGAGATCCCCGACCCGCACTGCCAGGTCCGCGTCGCAAGCCCATGGGGGGCCGGACCTTGTCGGACGGCTGCCTGCGGGGTAGGTGTGGTTGTCGCGGTTACTCGCGGTGACGGCACCTCTGTCCGGTCCGGCGCCTGGCGCCTCGGTAAGGGGCATTGTGGACAAACGAACCGTGCGCGGCTTGACCCGGGGTGAGCGTGACGGGTGAGGCTGTGGGAGCGGCGGCCTGGCAGCTTCTCCGAGCTGGCGCTACGCGGAAGGTTGTGGGCTTGAACCGCGGACCTGGCGGCCCGCGGGAGCGTGCGGTCCGCAGCTGACGCGGACGTGGGCAAATCTGCTTCCAAGAATGGGGTCTCAGCGGGTGTCGGCGGGGGAGAGGCGGCCGGTCGGGCGGTAGCGGACGCACATCACCGTGCGGTCGCCGTCGGCCCAGGTTTCGGCCGTCGGGAGCACGGGGTAGAGCGAGACGCCCGGGTCGCCGGCGGGCCAGCGGCGGGTTTGGGCCGCGCGACAGCCGTCCCAGGCGAGCGCTCGCAGTGCCGGCTCGTCCCAGGGGCCGTCGGGGACCTGGAAAAAGCCGAACGACTGGTTTTGCGCGCCCTCGACGCAGGGGCGGTAGACCACGATCACGTCGGCGAAGGAGACGTCGTAGGTCGGGTCGTCGAAGCACTCGCCGGCCTCGATGTTGAGGACGCCGGGCGTCTCCGCGTCGATGAAGCCGTCGCCCTTGACCGTCGCGTCGGGGCGGGACGCGCCGGTGACGAACGCGCCGAGCAGCGCGGCGGAGAGCAGGAGGCCCGCGGCCCGCGCGCCTAGTGAGGTGACCATCGCGACCGCATCCTAGAAATCGATCTTCGAACATGGCATCACGGCCCGACGGCGTGCCGCTCGCCGCCGGATGAACAGTACTGGAAAATCGGTCGAAACGGGCATACGGGCTGCTGGTGTCGATCATGAGTTCACCGTTCGGCCAGGCGCCTGTCGCGGAGCCGTTGGCTGCCGCTGGCTCAATGCCCGTCGAGCCACCGCTTGCTGGTGGTGGCCGCTGTCCTTCTACCCCGAGGGGTGAACCAGCATTGTCTGACCAGAGAAGACCGTGGGCGACCGGGCCACGGCGCGCGATGCTCGCCGGCATCGGCGCCGCCGCGCTGCTCGCGGGCGGCTTCGCGATCGGGCCGTCGGCGTTCGGTGAGGCGGCGCCGGGCAAGCACCCGGCGGCCGAGATCCACAAGCCGTCGCCGGTGCCGGACCGCATCATGCTCACGCCGACCGAGACGCCGGCGACCTCGCAGCGGGTCACCTGGCGTGCCGAGGCCACCGCCGAGTGGGCGCAGGCGGAGATCCTCGAAGCGCCCAAGGCGCTCGGCCAGGTGGCGCCTCCGACCGGGGCGGTGACCAACGTCAAGGCGATCGCCACGACGCCGGTCAACACCTCGCTCGGGTACGCCTCGACGTACCACACCGCCGAGTTCACCAACCTGAAGCCGAACACCCGCTACACGTACCGGGTCGGCGACGGCACCAACTGGAGCGAGTGGATCGACTTCACCACCGCGGCCGCCGACTTCCAGCCGTTCTCGTTCATCTACTACGGCGACGCGCAGAACTACATCGACACCGCGGTGCCGCGCGTCTTCCGCCAGGCCTTCGCCGACCGCCCGCAGGCCAAGGCGATCGTCAACGCCGGTGACCTCATCGACTCCGCCAACAGCGAGGAGCAGTGGGGCCAGTGGTACAAGGCCGGCAGCTTCATCGACGGCCAGATCAACAACATCTCGATCACCGGCAACCACGAGTACAGCGGAAGCTCGCTGTCGTCGTTCTGGGCGCCGCAGTTCCCGTACCCGAAGAACGGCCCGGCGTGGGGTGACAACCCGGCGCTGGACCGCACCGCGTACTACGTGGACTACCAGGGCGTGCGCTTCGTCGGCCTGAACAGCAACGTGCAGAGCATCCCCGACGTGATGGCCGCGCAGACCGCGTGGCTGGAGAGCGTGCTCGCGACCAACCCGCACAAGTGGACGGTCGTCACGTTCCACCACCCGGTGTACTCGACGGCTTCCGGGCGCAACAACCCGATCGTCCGGGCGCAGTGGGGCCCGCTGTTCGAGAAGTACGGCGTGGACCTCGTGCTCCAGGGCCACGACCACACGTACGGCCGGGGCAGCACGACGGCGTCGCGCAAGTCGGTGACCGTGCACGACAGCACCGTCTACGCCGTCTCCGTCTCCGGCGGCAAGATGTACGACGTGGACGGTTCGGTGTGGACGGGCAACGGCGCCGACATCATGAGCAAGAGCCAGGACACGCAGCTCTACCAGCTCGTCGACGTCACCGCCGACACGATCCGCTACGAGGCCCGCTACGCCAACGGCCAGCACCACGACGGCGTGCTCATCCGCAAGAACGACGACGGTGAGCGCACGGTCAACGAGATCCGCACGCCGCAGAACACCGTCGGCGAGCAGGTCGTGGTCAACAAGACCACCGTCGAGACGCAGGGTCGCCTCAAGGTCACCGCGTACGGGTACGACCCGGGCGAGAAGGTGACCGTCTACCTGCGCAACACCAAGGCCGAAGAGGGCAAGAACGGCGTCTTCGTCGGCTACAAGACGGCGGACGAGCTGGGCCGACTGTCGTACACGTTCGAGCTGCCGCCGAGCGCCAAGGCCGGCAGCACCCACGTGGTCTACCTGGACAGCCCCAACCAGCAGATCACCAGCCCGGTCATCACCGTAACGAAGTGACGCGCCGTGGGCCCGCCGCCGGTGTGTGGCGGCGGGTCCACGCGTGTCCATCCTGGACGGAGGTCCGGTTGAAGCTCGCGTTCGTCGCCGCGGCGGTCCTTTTCGCCGCCACTCCCGCCAGCGCACACCCCTTCGGCCCGCCCTCGACCGCGCGGGTCAGTGCCGACGGCTCGCGGGTCGCCGTGTCCTGGCACGCCGCCGAAGACGACTGGGTGGCGCTCGGCCGCCACGTCGGCGCGTTCGACGGCGCCAGCCCGGACGTGACCGGCGCGGAGCTGCTGCGGCGCTCGCCGGGTGTACGCGACTACCTGCTCGGCCGCATCGCGGTCAGCCAAAGTGGACGGAAGTGCGCCGGTGACCTGGCCGCGCTCGGCGACGTGCTGGCCGACGGCGCCCGGCTCACGTTCGACTGCCCCGGCCCGGTGGTCGACGTCGACATCACGGTGACCGCGCTGACGGACCTCAACGACGCGTACCGCACGATGCTCCGCGCCGACACCCCGGCATCGCCGGACCAGGCGCTCTTCACCGCCGCGGCACCGATGCAGCACATCACGTTCAACGCCTCGGGCGGGGGCGTGCGGCGCTCGGTCCTCACCCTCGCCGCAGGGACGGGGGCCGTGCTCCTGCTCGGCCTCGTCCTGCTGGTCGCGCTCCGGCGGCGGCGGGCATGAGCGCCTTCGACAACCGGCTCGTGACGCTCTTCGACGGGCGGGCCGTCTTCTGGCTGGCACTGGTCACCGCGCTCGCCGTCGGCGCCGCCCACGCGGTCGCGCCCGGCCACGGCAAGAGCGTCACCGCCGCGTACCTCGTGGGCACCCACGCCCGCTATCGCGACGCCCTGCGGCTCGGCCTGATCGTGGCGCTGATGCACACGTTCTCGGTGCTGGTGCTCGCGCTGGTCTGGGTGGGCCTGTCGAGCGCCGCCGCCCTGGGCACGGAGACGGTCACCGCGTGGATGCAGGTGGTCGCGGGTGTGGTGGTGATCGCCGTCGGCGCCCACCTGCTGTGGCGCCACGTTCGCCACCGCCGCCACCATCATCATCACCATCACCACGTGACGGAGGCTCCGTGGTCGCGGCGCGGGCTTGTGGCGCTAGGCCTCTCCGGCGGCCTGCTGCCGTCGCCGTCCGCGTTCGTGGTGCTGGTGAGCGGGCTGCTCACCGGCCGCGCGCTCGGCGCGGTGGTGCTGGTGATCGCGTTCGGCGCCGGCATGGCCGCCACCCTCACCGCCGTCGGCGTGCTCAGCCTGCGCGGGTGGTCGCTGCTGTCCGGCCGTGCCCGGAAATGGTCGACGGCCTGGGTGCCGGCACTGGCCGGCGCCGGGGTCTGCTTCGGCGGCGCCCTCTACCTTGTCGCCGCCGTCTCCGTGCTCGCCGCCTGACCGGCGCCACCCTTTCGTCACCCAGTGGTAGTGAGAAATATTCACATACTTGATAGCGTGCGGCGATGAAGCTCGTTTCCATGGTCGGCGTAGCGGCGCTCGGCGTCGCCGGCCTTACCGCCGCACCGGCCGCCGCCGTGCCACCGGCCTCGGGCACCTTCTCGGTGCTGACCTACAACGTCGCGGGCCTGCCGCTGGGCCTGGGAGACGGAAACCCGGAGCAGAACACGCCGATCATCGGCCAGCGGATCGGGGCGTACGACATCGTGCACGTCCAGGAGGACTTCAACTACCACGCCGCGCTGTACGCGAACGACACGCACCCGCACCGCACGCCGACCAGCGGCGGCGCAGGGTTCGGCGATGGTCTGAACACGCTCTCCGACTTCCCGTACTCCGACCTGACCCGCGACGACTGGAACGCGTGCAACGGCACCGACTGCCTGACCCCGAAGGGCTTCACCTGGTCGCGGAAGCGGCTCGCGGAGGGCGTGTACGTCGACTTCTACAACCTCCACCCGAACGCGGGCACCACGGACGCCGACCTGGCCGCCCGCCGGTCGAACATCTCCGAGCTCTCCGCGTTCATCGCGGCCAACTCGGCGGGTAACGCGGTCGTGGTCGCGGGCGACACGAACACCCGGTACACCCGCGCCGGCGACAACATCCGGGACCTTGTGGCGGCCAACGGCCTTACCGACGCGTGGGTCCAGGAGGAGCGCGGGGGCGTCCCGCCGGCGGCCGGCAGCCCGGCGCTAGTGTGCGACGACGCGAGCGTCACGGACGCGTGCGAGGTGGTCGACAAGATCCTCTACCGGGGAAGCCGGTACGTCACGCTCGGCCTCGACTGGTACCGGAACGAGAACGCGGGCTTCCGCACCACCGACGGCGAGATGCTCTCCGACCACTACCCGATCGCGGCCGGGTTCCGGTGGACGCTCCACCCTGACCTGTCGCTCAGCGACGTGTCCGGCGGGCCGCACGGCACCCCGTTCACCGACGTCGCCGCCGTGCCCGTGGGCCAGCGGGTCGGCCAGCTACGCCTGCGCGCCGGTGCCAGAGTGGACGCGGTCGGGCTCACGACGGCGGGTGGTGTCGCGTTCGACCACGGCGGCTCCGGCGGCACGCTGGGCACCCTGACGCTGGGCGCCGGCGAGCACATTGCCTCCGCCACCCTCCACTCGGGACAGAAGGACGGTCGCACCCGGATCTTCTACGCCCGCTTCACGACGAACCTCGGCCGTACCCTCACGGGCGGCTCCACGACCGCGAACATCGTCACCTACACCGCGCCGGCGGGCTGGCAGATCGCCGGTTTCCACGGCCGGTCGGGTGCGGAGGTCGACAAGCTCGGCGTGATCTACACCCGCGTGCCGGCCGCGGGCTGAGGGCGGCTTTCCACCGCCCTCAGCCGTTACGGCGTCAGATCCGGGACTCGACGCCGGCACTTCGCAGGGACTGCGCCGACCGGTCCTCGGGGCCGGTCGGCACCGGCACGCCGGCGCAGCCGCCGTCGATCCGGCCGGTGTCGAAATAGGACACGACATCGGTGGCGCAGGCCGGCTCCATCAGCGCCGAGCCGTGCACGTCGTCGTCCACTGTGTACACCTTGCCGCCGACGATGGCCTTGGTCTCCAGCGTCCACTCGTACGGAGACGGTGTCTCCCACCGGTGCCCGGACAGCACCAGCGAACCGCCGCCGGGACGGAGCTGGACGGTCTGCACCGGCAGCGGCCAGCCGGCACACCCCGCCGAGAAGCCGCCGGCCCGCGCGGTCAGCGGATTGCGCGCGAGGCGCTCCTGGTACGCGGCCCAGGCGGCGTCGAAGCCGAGCCGGCTGGGGTCCTCGTTGCAGAACGCGGCCTGGTTCATCGTCCGGTTGAACCGCTCCGGCAGGTCCGCCGGCGGCTCGGTCGGCTCGCCCTCCGGCTCCCCGCCGAGCACCTCCTTGACCGTAGGTGGCGCGGTCGGGCCGGTCGCGTCCCGCAGCTCCTTGAGCACCTGGCTGGCCAGCGGCCAGATCGGCGCGTCCTGGCTGGCGGACAGCGCGATGAACGAGCCGTCGACGGGCATGTCCACATCGGTGAACCGCCGCGGGTTCGCGTCGTAGTCCGCGCGGAGGGCGATGATCGCGGCACGCACCTGCTCCGCCGTCGTGCCGAAGCCGTACGTGTCGTGGTGCTGGGCGATCCACGCCGCCATCCGCCGCGCGTTGCGCTCGGCCGCCGCCTGGCGACCGTCCTCGAAAGCCACGAGGCTGAACCTGGGGATGGCGACGCTGTCCAGGAACATGCGGCCGACGTTGCCGGGGTGTTGGCTGCGGTAGACCACGCCGAGCCAGGTGCCCCACGAGACGCCCAGGAAGTTGAGCTTTCGCTCACCTAGCGCGGCCCGGATGCGGTCGAGGTCGCGGGCCACGTTGGCGGTGGTGAGCTGGCCCAGGAAGTCCGGGTCCGACCGCCCGCAGGCGGCGTTGGCGCTCACCTCCAGGTCGTAGAGGCGGCGGGCGGCCTCCTTCGTGATCGGGCCGACCGGCCGCGGGCCCGGGTCCCCGCTCGGCGGCGGGCAGTTGATGTTGGTGCTGTAGCCGACGCCGCGCGGGTCGAAGCCGATCAGGTCGTACCGCTCGTTGAGCCCGGCGTTCGTGTCGGTCATGGTCAGCAGCTCGACCGGCATGAGGTATCCGCTGCCGCCCGGCCCACCCGGGTTGAGCGCGAGGCTGCCCAGCCGGTGTGCCTGGTCACGAGCCTTGAGCCGGGTGAGCGCTACCGTGATCGTGCGGCCGTGCGGTCGGCGGTAGTCCAGCGGGACGCTGACCGTGCCGCATTCCAGCCGGGCCAGCAGCGCCGTGAAGCGCTCCAGCCGGTCCGGCGGGACCATGGCGCGGAGCGCCTCGTCGGAGTAGGTGGGACACGGCTTCCAGTCGACCGTCGTGGGTGGCCTCTCCGCGGCAGCGGCTGGCGCGACGGTGACCGGCGCCGTCAGCCCGAGCCCGGCGACGACCGCCACCGCGGCCGCGCGCGTGGTCAGGGACGCACGTTGAGCCATTCGCAGACCTCCAACTTCGAGAAAGGAGTCGGCGAAAGTACATCGGCGCCGCCGTATGCGTGGCGTAAGTGAAAACGGTGACGCGGAATTGACAACCCCGGAAATCGGGGGTGGGCTTGACAGAGGGCAGCGTCGATAATGGGGCGATGACGGCCGACCCCGAGCAGGCGCGGATATCCCACCGCGAGCGGTTGCGGGCGGTCCGCGCGCTGCGTGACAGCGCTCGTGAGGGGCGGTTGTCCGACGTCACGTTCCTCCACCGGCTACGCGTGGTGATCGACGCCCGCCGCCGCCGTGACCTCGACGCCGCGGTCGGCGACCTGCCGCCCGCCGGCTTCTGGGCCCGCGCCGAGGCAGCCTTCCAGACCTGGTGGGAGCGCACGTTCGGGGCCCGGCAGGCGGCCCAGCTCGACCTGCGGCTGCCGCCCGCGCCGGGGCGCTACGTGATCGGCCGCGACTTCGGCTGCGACCTGCGGCTGGCCCACGACTCGGTGTCCCGGCGGCACGCCATGCTCACCTCGGTCGAGGGGCAGTGGATGGTGGTCGACCTCGGCTCGACCAACGGCACCCGGATCAACGGCTGGCGCCTCCAGGTGCAGACCCCGCTCCGCCCCGGCGACGTGCTCGACCTCGGCCTACAGCGCCTCCGCGTGGTCGCCTGACCGGCCTCGCCAGGCTGCGGCCCGTCAGGCGGGCGGCGGATCGGCGACGTCGACCGTGACGTCGAGGCTTTCCAGCCGGGCCAGCGCCGCCACACTCTCCGGATCGGCGATGGTGAGGCGGGCGAGCCGCGGGAGCTGTCGCAACTCGGCGATCTCCTCGTCGCTCGGCACCCCGGCCATATGTAGCCGCTCCAGCTGGGCGAAGCGGCTGATGCCCAGCAGCCCGCGGTCGTCGGCGCGGTTGCGGATGACCAGCTCGCGCAGCGGCAGATCGGCGGAGAGCGCGCCCCCAGGTCCGCGTCGATCGTCGTGACCGACGCGTCCAGCGTAGGAGACGGAACGGCCCCGGCGCACCCGCCGGGGCCGTCCATCGTGGACCTACCGCAGTCCGGGAACGTCCAGGACGATCAGCTCGGTGTCGTCCGCGCGGCCGGGGATGCGGCCGTCGTTGCCGGGGAAGTTGTTGTCGTTGGCCACCAGCACGCGGTCGCCGCCGAGCGGGAGCACCGACTCGACCGACTGGAGCGGGAAGCTGAAGAGCTCGCCCACGCCGTACTCGTTGGGACGCGCCGGGGAGGAGACGCCGTGCGGGTCGGCGACGCGCATCAGGTCGACCGCGGTGCGCCGGCCCAGGTAGCCGTCGGCGCCCACCTCGTCGAGGTCGGTGACCATGAGACGCTTGACCACCGACTGCGGGCCCATCGCGTTGTCCCGCTCGATCAGTACGAGCCGGCGGCCGTCGAGCACGCCCGCGTCACCGACCACAAGGGACGGATCGGCGACCCGGAACCACCACGTGCGGCCGGTGTAGCGGTTGGCCCGCACGTCGAACTCGTACACGATGCGGCGCCGCTGGTCGGCGTCGTCGGTCTTGGCGCCCTCCAGGATCGGGTACAGCCACTTGCCGTCGCGGCTCACCGCCATCGCCTCGAAGCCGCGGCTGGCCGGCACGGTCGGCGTCTCACCCGGCGCCAGGTCGGGCGACTGCGGCGACTTGGCCCCGTCCGGCAGCGGGATCGGCGCCTGGAGCACCTTGCCGGTCCGGTCGGTGCGGACGAGGTACGGCCCGAACTCGTCACCGATCCACAGGTCGCCGCGGTAGTCCCGGGCCAGCGACTCGATGTCGAAGTCGGCGCCGGTCAGGAGGCGGTCGGCGGTGTTCTCGTTGACGATCGGGAACGGCACCTTGTGCGACGGGTCGCGGAAGCTGATGAACCCCTTGACCTTCACCTCGTTGCTGCCCCACCGGGGCTCGACGGAGTAGGCCCGCAGCAGGAAGTCGGCCGAGTTGTTCTTCGCGCCGAAGCCGTTGTCGGGCATGGCGAGCAGGCGCCCGTCGTTCCCCTGTATCACCGCGGAGAAGCCGGGGATCGGCTGACCGGGGAACGGTGGCGTGATGCCGTTGACCGGGGTGGGCGCGAGCTGCGTGCCGGAGATCGGGCCCGGCTGGTACGCGGTCGCGGACAGGATGGCCCGGCTGCGAAGCTCCGGCTGCGGGCGGAGCTTGACCGACAGCGCGTACACCCGGGTGATCTGGGTGGCACCGCCGTTGTCGTCGGACATCAGCCACAGCAGCCGGCGGCCGCCGGGCAGCGCCTCGCCGAGCGCCATCGCCTCGATGTTGTCCAGCAGCGGGTTGGGCTGCGGCTGCTTGGCCACCGCGCCGGAGGGCGGGCAGTCGGCGATGTCGACGAGCAGCTCCTTGCCCAGCCACGCACGCGGGTCGGAGAGCGTAGACAGCGAGGCCACACCCGTGACGTCGGGCACGCCGGTCGCGGTGACGCGGTACAGCCGCACGGTGTTGCCCACGCCCGCGGTGAAGCCGCGCTCCATGGCGAGTAGCTGGTCGTCACCGAGCGCCACGAGCTCGACGAGGCCGAGGTTGGGGTCGGTCCGGTACGCCAGCTGGGAGACCGGCGTGTAGCCGGCGCCCTCGCGGCCCGCGTACTGGATGACGCGCTGGAGGCCACGCCCTTGTGCGTCGCGCCCGTCGCCGGACAGCGGCCCCTCCATCCCGGCGTAGAGCGTGCGGTGGTCCGGGGTGGCGGTCAGCGCCTCGAAGGTCTGGTTGACCGCCGCCTCGCCGGCCGGCGTGACCTGGAAGCGCGCCGGTACCGGCAGGCTGGCGATCTCGCGCCCGTCGGAGAGCCGGAAGCGCCGGATCGACGGCTCCCGCTCGGAGCTGGCCAGGACCGTCTTGCCGCCACGCTCGGCGACAAGGCCTTCACCGTCGAAGTCGCCGCCGTTGTAGGGCGTGCCGTCCGGCCGGGTCAGCACGGTCATGCCGCGCACCTCGGCCGAGACCCCGCGCCGGCCCGCGTCCAGGTCCACGTCGTACACCCGGGCCGGCGTCGTGCCGATGTTGTCGACCAGCGCGAGCCCGCGCGAGGAACGGGTCAGCGCGAGCGCCGACAGGCCGGACACGGGCGTGCCGGCGAAGGTGGTCTTGTCGAGGGCGTCGGAGAAACCGATCAGCGAAGCGTCCGGCGCGCAAGACGCGCCGGGCGCCGCCCACCCCGCCGAGGCGGAGGACGCCGGCAGCACCGGGAGTGTCGCGGCCGTGGCCACCGCAAACACGGCGGCCCGGACGCGTTTCGAGGAGGTCATCACGGCCTGATGCAAACCCCCTCCGTCCGCCTCGGTGGAACACCGTGCCAAACGCCACGTGAACTCTGCGCGCACGACTGGAACACCAGTGCTGTTATCCGGCCGTTTTGACAGCACTGGTGTTCCAGTCGTCGAAAGCCCACCCTGTAGGCCCGGCGCAGCCGCCGGGGTGAGCGGGACCGCACGCGGAGGGCGAGGCCGCGGGAGCGACGGTCCGGACCACGGCGGACATCGCGGTAGCTCAAAACTATTGGTAGCCGCGGATCTGTTTGAAGACGCCGGCCAGCGAACCGCCGCGGGCGTCGAATGTGCGGCCGCCGCTGACGCGGGCCACCTCGGTCATCTCCTGGACGTTGCCCTCGCCGAAGAGCAGGGTGAAGATCGGGATCGCCTTGACCTTCGCGGGCAGCTTGGCGTGGTAGGTCTTGAAGGCCGGCAGCTTCGGGCCGACCGTCCGCTCGCCGTCGGTGAGCAGCACGATCGAGGTGAAGCGGTTGGGGTCGGCGCCGTCGAGCTGCTTGGCCAGCTCCAGCGCGCGGGTGAGCGCGTCGTAGATGGCGGTGTCGCCGGCCGCGGCGAGACCACGCACGTACCCGCGGATCTGGTTGGTGACCGGCTGGCGGTTGGTGGCCGGCAGGTCGAAGCGGCGGGGTGCCTTCGGCGTGGTGCTGAAGGGCAGCATGATGACCTGCTCGCGGCCGTTGAAGCGGGTCAGCTCACCGGAGAGCGAGTTGTCCGCGCCGGAGAGGCCGAGCAGCGCGCTCTGTAGGCCCTTGATGCGAGCGCCCTTCATCGAGCCGGAGGTGTCGAGCACGTAGATGGTGCGGGCCGGCTTGCGCAGGCTGTCGCCGAAGCCGGTCACCAGCGCGGTCGCGTCGTCGTACCGGGCCGGGAACGGCAGCTCGACAAGGCCGCCGTCGGCGGGGCCGAACGACTTGCTCAGCGCGATGCCGGGCACGGCCGGCCGGCGGAACGTGGTCTCCATGATCTTGCGTTGGGTGGAGGGGCGGCGCAGGTAGTCGGCGACCGCCGCGTAGTTGGTGCGGGCCTGCTCGTTGGCGCCGGCCAGCAGCGTGAGCGGGTAGTCGGCGGTGACGACGCCGTCGGCAGGGTAGACCACCGTGAGCGGCTCCTTGAGCTTGCCGCCCTCGTTGAGCGACAGCAGCACCGACTCGTAGTTGACGAGGCCGTCGATCGGTGCGCCGCCGGACTGCCGCTGCACGTACGCGTCGGCGAGCCAGCCGGACGAACCGGCGGTGAGCGACTGACCCGCGAAGAAGGACTGCAACCGCGGCGTCAGCGCGGAGATCTCGGCACTCGTCAGCGCCCGCCCGGTGCCGGCCAGCGCGGCGGCGACACCGACGAGCGCCGAGTAGCCGGAGTTGGAGGCGGCCGGGTTGGTCATGCCGTACGTGAACTTGCCCGCGCCGGCGGCCTCGGCGATCTCGCTCCATGTTGGACGGTGCTGGTCCCAGCCGAGCGCCTTGGCCTTGCTGGCGCGTAGGCCGAGCACGACGGGGGAGTTGGCCACCTTGGTGCTCACGTCGATGCGGCCGGAGGCCTGCGGGTGCAGCTCCAGATAGCGGTTGTTGGAAAACCAGATCGCGTCCTGGTCGCGCACGGCGGCACCGCTGGCCACGCGCTCGATCCCGTCGAGCGTGCCGATCTCGGTGAGCTTGACGGTCACGCCGGTGGCGGCCTTGACGTCGTCGAGGATCGCCTGGAGGTCGTGCAGCTCACTGCCGGCGAGCACGCGGAGGGTGCCGGAGCCCTTCTTGAACGGGCCCTCGGAGGCTTGCGGTGTCGGGGTGTCGCAAGCGCCGGCCAGCAGCGCCAAACCCAGTATTGGAGCCAGAAAACGTCGCACGGAAGTCCTTGTCATGGTCGAAGGCGCTGGTCGAGCGTCGCGAGGAGGGAGTCGACGACCTCGGGCGCGGGCGCGGGGACGATGTCGGTGAGCTTCGCCGGGAGCGCCGCGCCGCCGGCCGGCACGCGGGCCAGCACCGACGCGATGGCGGCCTCGTCGGCGGTACGAAAGCCGTGCTCGGCGGCGAGGCGGAGCAGCTCCGGGTCGTTGGCGAGCAGGCGGCCCACCTCGTCGCCGGCGCCGTCGAAGGCGACGACCGTGTGCGCGCTGGGCGTGGTGGGCGAGAGGTAGACGAGCGTCGCGTTCGGCGGCAGCGTGCCGGCTTGTCCGGCGTCGACGTACTGCGCCTCGTAGACGAGCACGAGCGGCGCGTAGTTGAGCCCCTGGGAGAGGTACTTTTCGAACGGGTCCTCCGTGGACCGCTCCAGCCCGCCCTGGTCGGTGAAGAGCTTGACCACCTCGTCGAGCGCCTTGGCGCCGCCACCGAGCTGCTGGAGGGCGAGCCAGGCGTACACGCCCGCGGAGTTGGAGTCGCCGGGGTGGGTCGTGGTCACCAGCACGTCGCGCCGGGCCGGGTAGGCCACGTTGCCCTCGAGCTGGTCCCAGCGCACGTCGCGCCGGGCAAGGTCGAGGACCTTGCCGAAGTCGAGCACCCAGTGCCCCTCGGACGCCCGGCTGGCCACGCCCTCCGCCGCCAGCAGGTCGGCGATCGGCGTGAACGTGGCGACGGCGAGCGGCGACCAGAACGGCGTGTACGTGCCGGTGGCCGCACGGGCCCGCTTTACCTGCTCCGCGGACTGCTCGCTGCCGGGAAACGCGAAGTCGTACCGGTCGAGGGGCACGGTGGTGGCCATCTCGCGGGAGCCGCGCGGGTCGATCTCCACGCGCAGCCCGTGGCTGGCGAGGGCGTCTTTCACCCGCTGGTCGGCGAAGAACGCCGCCTTCTCGGAACCGACCACGCCGCGCACGGTGTCGAGGCGGTCCATGCCCAGGTGCCACCCGATGCCGGCACCCACGACGGCCAGCACGACAACGGTCGCGACGATGATCCAGAGACGGCGCTTCACGGCCCGATGGTGGTCGGAGCGGTCAACCCCGACAGTGGACAGATGGTGAATTCCCAATGAACGGATAATTGGGCGCCGCGCGGTTGTGCCGGCTCATTTCCACTCGCGATATTGGCGTAATGGATCTTACAGCTAACCGGCGTCAGGTGCTGGCGGGCGCGGTCGCGGCGGTGGGTGCCTCCACCCTCGCGGCCGGCTCGGCACTCCCCGCGTCGGCGCATGGTTCAGACACGGCGACGCCGTTCCCACTCGGCGTGGCCAGCGGCGACCCGCTGCCGGACGCGGTGGTCCTGTGGACGCGGCTGGTCCGCGACCGCGGGCTGTCCCGCCCGGTCCAGGTGGGTTGGCAGGTGGCCAAGGACGAGCGCTTCCGCCGCGTCGTGCGCTCCGGCACGGCGTGGGCGCGGCCGGAGCTCGCACACTCGGTACACGTGGACGCGCGCGGGCTGGAGCCCGGACGCGAGTACTTCTACCGCTTCAAGGCGCAGGGCCACCTCAGCCCGGTCGGCCGGACCAAGACCGCGCCGCATCCCCACGCCCGGCCGCACCGGCTGCGGTTCGGCGTGGCCAGCTGCCAGGACCTCCAGAACGGGTACTGGCCGGCCTACAACGGCCTCGCCGGCGAAGACTTCGACGTGGTGTTCCACCTCGGCGACTACATCTACGAGTACGACCCGGACAGCCGCTTCGCGGACCGGCGGCACACCACGCCGGAGACGCTCGGCCTGGACCAACTGCGCACATTGGACGATTACCGCAACCGGCACGCGCAGTACAAGGGCGACCCGGCCCTGCGCGCCGCCCACGCCGCCGGCGCCTGGGTGGTGACCTGGGACGACCACGAGACCGAAAACAACTACGCGGATCTTGTCGACGAGCTCGACTCGGGCGCGGCGCACCAGACGCCGGACGAGTTCTCCCGGCAGCGGGCCGCCGCGTACCAGGCGTACTACGAGCACATGCCGATCCGGGCCCACCTGCGCCCGGGGCGCGACCGGATGCGCATCTACCGGCGCTTCGACTTCGGGCTGCTCGCCCGGGTCAACGTGCTCGACACCCGGCAGTACCGCACCGACCAGCCCGGTCCCGGCGACCTCGGTCCGGAGCCCTTCGGCGCCGGCAACACCGCCGGCACGCTCACCGGCGACGAGCAGGAACGGTGGCTGGCGCGTGGCCTCGTGCACTCGCCGGCCCGGTGGAACGTCATCGCCCAGCAGGTGATGATGAGCCGCACCCGCTTTCCCAACCCGACCGGCCAGCCGCCGCCCACGGTGGTCAACCTCGACCAGTGGGACGGGTACATGCCGCAGCGGGAGCGGCTGCTGCGGCTGCTCGCCGACGAGCGGGTGGACAACCCCGTCGTCCTCGCGGGTGACATCCACTCCACCTGGATCAGCGACCTCAAGCTCGACTTCGACGACCCGGCCTCCCCGGTGGTCGCGGCCGAGTTCGTGGGCACCTCCATCAGCTCGGACTTCCCGGTCGCGTTCGACGCGCCGCTCAAGCAGGCCAACCCGATCCTCAACCCGCACGTGCGCTACTTCGACGGGCTCAAGCGCGGCTACCTGCGCTGCGACGTGACCCGCGAGTCGTGGCGCACCGACGTGCGGGTGGTGGACACCATCGAGGTCCGTGAGGCCCCGGTCCGCACGAGCGCGTCGTTCGCCGTCGAGGCGGGTCGCCCGGGAGTGGTGGCTGCCTGACGGAGCATGGTGTGGCGGGTGTTCCGGTCGGGTATGTGATCGGAATGACCGCCACACCATCGGGCGCGGCGGGCGCCGTCGTGGCCTATCTCCGCGCCCAGCGCGACGCCATCGCCGCCAACGAGCCGGGGGTACGCGACGGCGACGAGGACGCCGTACACGACATGCGCGTGGCGATCCGGCGGCTGCGCAGCACGCTCCGGTCGTTCCGTGGCATGTGGGAGCGCGAGCGGGTGGACGCGCTGCGCGGCGAGCTCAAGTGGCTCGCCGACAAGCTCGGGCCGGTGCGCGACGGCCAGGTGATGGCGGCCCGGCTCGCCGGAGCCGTGCGGGCCGAGCCGCGCCAGCTCGTCGTCGGCCCGGTCGAGGCGCGGATACAGCAGCACCTCGGCCACGACACCTCGGACGCGATGGAACGGGTCCGCGGCGCGCTCGACGGCGACCGGTACGCCAAGCTCCTCGGGGAGGTCGACGCGATGGTCGGCGCCGCGGCGGATCGGGGTAACGGGTGGGTGCGCAAGCGGGTCCGCAAGGCGGTGCGCCGGGCCGACCGCATGCTCGACGGCGCGGACGCGGCCGACGACCACGAGCGGGACGTCCAGCTGCACGAGGCGCGAAAGGCCTACAAGCGGGCCCGGTACGCGGCCGAGCCACTCGACCGCAAGCCGGCCCAGCAGCTGGCCAAGCAGCTCAAGGCGCTCCAGGACGTGCTCGGCGTTCACCAGGACACGGTGGTCACCCGCGCGGTCCTGCGCGACCTCGGCATGCGCGCGTTCCGGGAGGGCGGCAACGCGTTCACGTACGGGCTGCTGCACGCCCGTCAGCAGGTCGCGGGGGAGACGGCGCTGGCCGACCTGCCCGACGCCGCCAAGCGCGCCCGGCGCAAGAAGGTCCGCGGCTGGCTCGCCTGACCGATCCCGTTCACCTGTTGTGTGTCCGGCGCGCGATTGGCATTGACATGGCGGTAGCGCGGGGTGAATAGACCGTCGGTGTGACTCGAGCCCGCGCCAGCCTCGCAGCCCTGTCCGCCATCGCCGTCGCCGCCCTTGCCGCGATCGCCTTTCCGGCACCGGCCGGCGCGGCGCCACTGGGTTCGGTGAAGCTCTCGAAGAGCACCGGCACCGTCGACCAGAACCCGATCTTCGGCAGCGCGTCGGCGTCCAGGCCGTGCCCGACCGGCTACGGCAGCGACGCGATGGTGCGCATCGGCCCGCCCGGCGGGCCCTACTCGAACGTGGCCAAGCCGGTCACCGACGGCGGATACGACAAGAAGGCGGTTTCCGTCAAGCCGAACCGTTCGTTCACCACCGCGCTCGCCGGCGCGCCGAAGAGCGGCGAATGGTGGGTCGTCGTCGAGTGCTACAGCGAGACGCTGGGCATGCACCAGGAACGCTTCATCACCCCGATCACGGTGAACGGGCGCAGATGGAAGCTCGGCCCGCCGGTCAAAGGCGCGGCGCCGCTGGACGCGCCCCCGCAGGGCCAGCCCGTGCCGCCGACCGTCCCGGGACCGGAGGTGACCGGTGCCGCGCCGGTCGGCACGGAGGGCGCGCCGGGTCCGGACGTGACCGGTGGCGCGACCGTCGATCCGCGCCTCGCCAGCAACGACCGCTCCGGTGAGGGCTCGCCGCTGTCGAGCGTGCTGTGGACCGGCGGCGTGCTTCTGGTGCTCGCGCTCGTAGGCGGCGTGGCCCTGTTCAGCTGGCGCCGGCGGATGTCCTGAGCCCGGCATCAGATGCCAGCGCGTCGATGTCAGCCGAAGAAAAACTACTAAAACCGCGACGAAACGGCAGGCAGACGTGCGGTTGGCCAACGAGATGATCCGAACGGTGGATGCTGCCTTACCCGCTGTTCACTTCTTGCATGTCCGGCGTGAGTACAGGACTGCTCGGTGAGTCATCGTTCATGTCGAGGCTGATCTCACTGACCGTTGCGAGTCAGTTGGGGAGGCGGTCAGCCACGCGCCCTCTGTGGCGCACCTCGGAAGGGATCATGGTGCAGCATTCACGGTTCGTGTTTCTTGCCGCGCCCATGCCCGAGTCGAAGGACGGTGACGAGGGGGAGGGCATCCTGTGGATGCTGGTCTCGCCCAACAACCGTCCGCTTGGTCGCGGCACCACCTACCACGCGACGTACGGCGCCTGCCGCCAGTCGGTGCTTGATTTGCAGGCCAACTACGAGCGCGCGAAGCCGGTGGAGACCACCGTCGACCTGACCGGGCAGTGGACCTGGCGGATCGACCTGGACGGTGAGCCGGTCGCCGTGTCGAGCCGCTCCTACCTGCGGGCCCGGGAGTGCACGTACAACCTGGAACGGTTTCTGGAGGCGGTGCCGAGCGCGCAGGTGATCGCCGGCACCCGGAGTGTCCGACGTGGACGCCGCCGGGCCAGCGTCGCCGAGCCGCCGCCCGGCCGAGAGCTGCGGAACGCGGGCTGATGACCGCAGCGCTCAGCGACCTGTCCTCCGTCACCGTCACACCGTCCACACCGGACGGCCCAGAGGACTCGCCGCGCCGGATCCGCCTGCGCCGCGCCCGGTCCGACGTGCTGTTTCGCGTGATCGCGCGAGCCGGTGGCAGCGTGGTGCTGGCGGTCATGCTGCTCGTCGGCCTCTTCCTCGGCGTACGGGCGGTGCCGGCGGTGCGGGCAGTCGGTTTCGGCTTCCTCACCACCCAGGACTGGGTGCCGGCGCAGCTCAACTTCGGCGTGGCCGGCGTGCTCGTCGGCACCGTGCTCATCGCGCTCGTAGCGATCAGCATCGCGGTCCCGCTGGCCGGCGGCGCGGCGCTGTACATCTCGGAGTACGCGCCGAGCCGGCTCCAGCCGGTCCTCGTCAACCTCGTCGACCTGATGGCCGCGGTGCCGAGCGTGGTGTACGGGATCTGGGGTTTCTTCTTGCTCCAGCCGCACATCCTGGTCCGCGGCGAGCTGGGCGACGGGCTGCCCCGGTTCCTGACCACCTACCTCGGGTGGATCCCGCTCTTCCAGGTGGACGACTACAACCCCCGCGACCCCTCGGCCAGCCCGACGGCGCTGACCTCGTCCACGTTCGTCGCCGGGATCATCGTCTCGATGATGGTCACACCGATCATCGCTTCGGTCATGCGGGAGGTCTTCTCCCAGGCGCCGCTCGGCGAGCGGGAGGGCGCGTTCGCGCTGGGCGCCACGAAGTGGGGCATGATCCGCTCGGTCGTGCTGCCGTTCGGCCGGGGCGGGATGATCGGCGGCACGATGCTCGGCCTGGGCCGCGCGCTCGGCGAGACGATCGGCGTCTTCCTGGTCATCTCCATGGTGTTCGTGATCCAGCCCCACATCTTGCAGACCGGCGGCGGTTCCATCGCGGCGCTGATCGCCCTGCGGTACTCGGACGACGCCGGTATCGCGCTGTCGGCGCTGATGGCGGCCGGCCTGGTGCTCTTCGGCATGACGCTGATCGTCAACTTCGCGGCCGGAATCATCATCAGCCGCAGCCGTTCGGGCGCGGCGAGCGAGGCGTGAGGACATGACCGTGACCGACGTGCGCGTGGCCGAGACCCACCTGCCCCGGCGGGACGAGCCGGCGGTGCCCGAGGTGCGCCGGACGATCAGCAACACCCGGCGCAGCGGCGTGTTCGCCGTCATCGGGGCGGCCGCCTCCGCGATCGCGCTTTCCTCCGTGATCTTCACCCAGCTGGCGCCGTTCGACGCGATCCTCGGCTTTGTCGTGGTGTCGTACCTGCTGTTCCTCGGCATCTACACGCTGCTTGTCTCGCTCGACGAGTCCGGGCCCACCGTGCGCGACCGGCTGGCGGCGGCGCTCATCCACAGCCTGGCGTTCGTCATGCTGATCGGCCTCGTCCTGGTCGTCGGGTACACGTTCTGGCGCGGCCGCCAGGCCCTGGTGCACCTCAACTTCTACTACGAGGACATGGGCCTGGCCGGGCCACTCCAGCCGCTGAGCGTGGGCGGCGTCAAACACGCCATCGTCGGCACGCTGGAGCAGATCGGCATCGCACTGGCCATCACGATCCCGCTCGGCATCGTCGGCGCGGTGTTTCTCAGCGAGGTGCCCGGCCCGTTCAGCCGGTTCGTCCGGATCATCGTCGAGGCGATGACCGCCCTGCCGTCCATTGTGGCCGGTCTGTTCATCTTCGCGATGGTGATTCTCGGCCTCGGCGTGGACAAGTCGGGGATGGCCGCCGGGCTGGCGCTGAGCGTCATGATGCTGCCCATCATCATCCGCGCCGCGGACGTGGTGATCCGGCTCGTGCCGGGTACTCTCCGCGAGGCGGCGCTCGCCCTCGGCGCGTCGCAGTGGCGGACCATCTGGCACGTCGTGCTGCCCACCGCCCGGTCCGGCATCACGACCGCGGTGATCCTGGGCACCGCGCGGGGCATCGGCGAGACGTCACCGGTGCTGCTCACCGCCGGCTTCGCCCAGACGTTGAACGCCAACCCGGCCAGCGGGGCACAGACCTCGCTGCCGCTGTACACGTTCCAGATGGTGCGGACCGGCGAGCCCGGCCTCATCGCCCGCGCGTTCGGCGCGGCGGCGGTGCTGATGGTCCTGGTGTTGCTCCTCTTCGTGTTCGCCCGCCTGATTGGCGGCCGGGCGCCCGGGCAGCTCAGCCGCGGCCAACGCCGCCGCCGTGCCCGCGGGTCCCGGCGTGACGCGGTGCGCTTCGCCGCTCGGGACAACGCCCGGCGGCCCGACCTCCTCCACACCGACAAGGCTGGGTCATGAAGAGAACACTGATGGCCGCTGTCGCGACGGTCGCCATCGTGCTCGGGGCGGCACCGCCCGCGGCGGCCGCGCCCAAGTTCGTGCCGATCAACGGCGCGGGCTCGACGTGGAGCGCCAACGCCATCGACAACTGGCGGCGCAACGTCCAGCAGCGCGGCATATACATCAACTACGCATCCACGGGTTCCAGTGACGGCCGGGCGCAGTTCCGCAGCGGCACCGTCCACTTCGGAGTATCGGAGATCCCGTACGGCCTGAAGGACGCGTTCGGCGGCGTGGACGCACCACCCAGCCGCCAGTACGCGTACATGCCGATCGTCGCGGGCGGCACCGCGTTCATGTACAACCTCAAGATCGGCGGCCGCCGGGTCACCAACCTGCGGCTCTCCGGCGAGGTGGTGTCGCGCATCTTCACCGGCCAGATCAAGCGGTGGAACGATCCCGCCATCAAGGCCGACAACCCCGGCCTCAACCTGCCGGCCCGCGCCATCCGGCCGGTGGTGCGGCAGGACGGCTCCGGCACGAGCGCGCAGTTCACCCTCTGGATGAGCAAGCAGCACTCGTCGATCTGGAACGCGTACTGCCGGAAGTTCAACAAGCCGGCGCCCTGCGGCCTCACGTCGAACTACCCGTTCCGGGCCAGCGACGGCTTCATCGGGCAGAGCGGCTCGACCGGTGTCGCCGGGTACGTGGCGCAGGACAACGCCGAGGGCTCGATCACGTACGTCGAGTACTCGTACGCCCTCAACGCGCGCTTTCCGGTGGTGAAGCTGCTGAACGCGGCCGGCTACTACATCGAGCCGACCGCGTCCAATGTGGCCGTCGCCCTGACCAAGGCGCGGATCAACACCAACAGGGGCACCGCGAACTACCTGACCCAGATCCTCGACGGCGTCTACACCTCGACCGACAAGCGGACCTACCCGCTGTCGTCGTACTCGTACATGCTGATCCCGGTCACCGAAGGACTCGGCGTCGACCAGGACCGGGGCTACACGCTGAGCTCGTTCGCGAACTACTTCCTCTGCGAGGGCCAGCAGCAGGCGGAGGTGCTCGGCTACTCGCCGCTGCCGATCAACCTTGTCGACGCGGGGATGCAGCAGGTGAAGCGGATTCCCGGCGCACCGAAGTCGAGCATCGTCATCGCCAACTGCAACAACCCGACGTTCTCCCGCAGCGGCGCCAACACGCTGGTACAGAACGCGAAGCAACCGTCCGACTGCGACCGCAAGGGCCCGCGGCAGAACCCGGAGGGCACCGCGGGAGCGCGAAACGTGGCGACGCCCGTCGTCGCGTCGGCCCGGTGCGCCGGCAGCGGCGGCGGCAACAACACCAACAACAACGGTGCGACGACCGCTCCCACCGCGCCCGGAGCCAACCCCACGGCGAGCGCCGGCGCGGTCGATCCGGACACCGGCCTGCCCGCCGGTGACGGGGCGGGCGCCGGCGACGGCGAGCAGGTCGCGGCCGTGCCGGTGGCGTTGGACGGTGAGGGCGGCTGGCGGATGCGGCACACGATGATGCTGATCGCCGGGGTGCTCCTCGTGGGTCTCGTGCTCGGCCCGCCATTTCTGGCCGCCTCGCTGCGTGGCCGCCGTGACCGGCAGGAGCGGACCTGATGCGCCGGAGGGTGGCGGCCGTCATGGTCGCGCTCGTCGCCGCCAGCCTGCTCTTCGTGGTGGAGCCGGCGCGCGGCCAGGTGGAGGTGGGCGGCGGTGGTGGCGCCGCCGGCTCGTCGGCCGTGACGGTGACGGTCGGCGAAGGCGAGTTCAAAGGCTTGCAGATCACCGTCTCGCAGACCCGTGACCTGGCCAACCAGGCCATCGTGATCACGTGGACCGGCGCCACGCCGACGCCGCGCAACCGCCTGCTCGCGTCGGACTACTTCCAGATCATGCAGTGCTACGGCGACCCTGACGCGGCGGACGATCCGAAGGGGCTCAAGCTTCGCGAGACGTGCCAGTTCGGCGTCGAGTTCACCCCGCCGGCCATCCCCAACAGCACCGGCGTCAACTCGAGCACGAGCCTCGAGGCGAGCAGCCGCGCCCGGTACCAGAGCCTGGTCGCCGGCTACCCGGCCGACGACACCGACGAGCAGCTTCCCAAGGAAGCCCAGGTCGTGCCGTTCCGGCCGATCGGCGGTCGGGCCACCCCCAACGGCGGTCCGAACGAACCGTTCCCGGTCATCAAGAGCCCGGTCCCGCCGTTCACCGAGCGGACCGCGACGGACGTGGAGGTGCTGGCCCAGTACTTCTCGACGACGACCACGAACGAGGTGCCCTACGCGCTGAGCGACGGCTCAGGCAACGGCCGGGCCGTCTTCGAGGTGCAGAACGCGGCGCTCGCGCCGCACCTGGGCTGCGGCGCCGGATACACCGACCTGGAGAACAAGCAGCAGCCGGCACCGAAGTGCTCGATCGTCATCGTGCCCCGCGGCCACCAGCAGCCGTACGACGGCAAGCCGGCCACCGCCGTGCACGGCAGCCCGTTCGTGCCGGCGCTGTGGAAGAACCGGATCGTCGTCCCGCTGGAGTTCGACCCGGTCGCCAGCCCGTGCTCGCTCACCAAGGCCGAGCGTGCCACCGCGGGCACCGAGCTCATCGCCGAGGCGATCACCTCGTGGCAGCCGGTGCTCTGCGCCGGTGACGGGCCGGTCTTCGGCTACTCCGGCATCAGCGACTTCGAGGTCGGGCCGCGCGTGCTGGCGCCCGGCACCGGCGGGCCGGGTGTCGGGTTCACCGCCGAGGGGGTGCAGTCCAGCACTCCCGCGGTCCTGCACGCGCCGGTGGCGGTCAGCGCACCGGTCATCGCCGTGAACGTCGACGCGAACCTGCGGGATCTCGTCGAGGGCGACCTGCCGCCCGACGTCAACGCGCTCGCCGGGTTGGCCATCTCCGACATCAAGCTCACACCGCGCCTGGTCGCGAAGATGCTGACCTTCTCGTACACGCTCGACGTGGCCAGCCAGACGCCGCCCAACGAGCTGGCGAACAACTTCCAGTCGATCAGGTTCGACCCCGAGTTCGTCGACCTCAACCCGACGTTCGCGTACTGGACCGCCCGGAAGGCCGCGACACTCAACGGCCTGATGGTGTCGGTCGGCAGCTCCATCGCCGCGCGGGACATGTGGCGGTGGATCGAAGCCGACCCGGCGGCGAAGGCGTGGCTGTCCGGTGTCCCGGACGAGAAGGGCATGGTCGTCAACCCGGCGTACAAGGGCGTGTCGTTCTCGACGCTCGACACGTACCCGAAGCTTGACACGCGGTGTTTCACCGGCCCGGCGCCGGACTACGACCACGTGCAAAACTGCACCTTCGGCTACCGCCCCTACATGGGCAGCATGACCGAGGCGGCGCTGCAAACCCTGCGCGCGGACGTGAAGGCCGCCGGCAGCACCATGACGACGGGTTCGGCCAACCCCAACTTCGACCCGAACAACCCGCGTTTCGACGCGATCCCGCGCCAGCAGCCGGGTGCGCGGCTCGCGATGTCCATAACGGACTCCGCCTCCGCCGCCCGCTACGGTCTTTTCACGGCACAGCTCTGCAAGGCGGTGCGCGGCGCGGACGGAAAGTTCGCCACCACCGACTGCCGCCGCCCGGACGCCCAGGGCATGACCGCGGCCGTCGCGACGGCGGTGGAGGGCCAGGTGCCCGGCGTCCGCGTCGTCGATCCGGCCAAGGCGTGGGCCACCCCGGACGCGTACCCGCTGACCACCATCACGTACGCGGTGGCCGACACCAGCGACCCGGCGGACGCGCGCAAGGACTACGCCAAGCTCCTGCGGTACGCCGCCGGTGCGGGGCAGACGCCCGGGCCGACCGACGGGCAGCTGCCCGAAGGGTACGTGCCGCTGACCCAGGCCATGCGCGAACAGACGATGATCGCGGCCGACAAGCTGGAGAACTGGGTCCAACCCACGACGCCGGCGCCGAGCGACCAGACCTCGACCAGCCCGGAGCCGACCGCGCCGGCGAGCGTACCTGCGAGCGGGCTGCCGCCGTCGGCGTCGCTGACCACGCCGGCCACCCAGCCGCCCGCGGCGCCGGTGGCGCAGACGACGCTCGGCAGTCCACTGGGGATGATCCGGTTTCTGCTCGTCGTGGCGCTGATCGTCGGCCTCGTGGGTGGCGTCGCCGGCCCTGTCATGCAGCGCCTCGCGGCGCGAAGAGGCAAGGCGGGCCCGAAATGACTATTGGCCAAGACTCGTTCATCCGGCCTACGTGTTGGCGAGAGACAGCACCGGCGAAACGTTTGTCTGGCATCGGTTTCGGCGGTCGGACACGCGAAGCGACGATAACCCCGGCTCGTCTGGCATGGAGGCGGGCTCGAGTGTTTTGCCCCGCAGAAAGGGAGCACACATGAAGGTCAAGACGATCGGCAACGCGGTGGTGGTCGGCTTCTGCGCCGCGGTCGCCGTCGCGATGGCGGCCACCCCGGCCGTCGCCGACCCGTCGCCGGTCACGAACTACCGGACCCTGGCCGGCACCGGCTCGGACACCACACAGGACGTCCTGAACGGGCTGGGTGTCGCGGTCGAGGGCGGCGCTACCATCGCCTCCTGGGACGCCCGCCCGCAGCCCTCCACGATCAAGACCAAGGCGACGAACTGCACGTTCAACCGGCCCAACGGCTCGGGCGCCGGCCGCCAGTCGCTGCGCGCCTCGGAGGGTGAGGACCTGGGCGGCACGCACGGTGGCGCCGGCTTCTACCAGGGCGCAAACGTCGTGGGCTGCGTGGACTTCGCGCGGTCGTCGAGCTACGGCGGCGGCACCAACCCGCAGAACACCGGTTCGCTGACGTACATCCCGTTCGGCGTGGACGCGATGACGCTGGGCATCAACGTGAACGGCGACCTGCCGCGCAACATCTCGTTCGCCCAGATGCAGCGGGTCTACCGGTGCTTCTCGACCAACATCACCGGCATCCCGGTGCAGCCGCGGATGATCCAGGCCGACTCGGGCACCTGGCAGTTCTGGACCCAGCGGATGCAGCTCACCGAGGCGGAGATCGCCCTGGGTGACTACCCCTGCCTCGCCACCGGCAGCCCCGTGACGCCGGTGCTCCCGCGCGTGCAGGAGCACGACGGCACGGTCCTCAACGGCAACCTCAACCAGGTGGTGCCGTTCTCGGCCGGGCAGTTCATCGCGCAGAGCCGGGCCGCGACGATCCAGGCGGCGACGGGCGTCACCGTGGCCGACCGCCGCGGTGAGGTCTACCTGACCGGCCTCAGCGCCGCGGAGCAGCCGTTCAACCGCACCACCCTCGTGGTCAACACCAACTTCACGCTGCGCCGCGACGTGTACAACGTGGTGCCGACCGCGGACCTGGGCAACGCCGAGATCGCCGACACGTTCGTCGGTCCCGGCTCGGACGTCTGCTCCGCGACCGTCACGAGCGGTGGCAACACGTTCAACGTCGTCGAGCTGTTCGGCTTCGGCCGGCGCACCACCCAGGTGGCGCCGCTCGACGCCGCCTGCGGCTACGACCAGCTCCGGTTCAACTCCTGACCCGTAGCTCAGCCAAGGGTCCGGGCGGCCGCACGCGGTCGCCCGGACGCTGGCGTCCCGGACCGCCGTCGAACGGAGGAGTGAAGCAATGAGCAGGCAACGGCATCGCCGCTGGCTCGCGCTCGCCGCGGGTGCCCTGGTCTCCGCCTGCGTGCTGGTGACCGGCGTGCTCATCGGACCGGCCACGCCGGCGCGGGCCGCGTCGCTCGGCACGATCACGCTGTCGCAGTCCAGCGGTACGGTCGGCGCCAACCCGATGTTCGCCAGCGCGACCACCTCGGCGCCCTGCCCGACCGGCTTCGGGGAAAACGCGGCGCTGCGCATCGGCAAGCCGGGCGGGCCGTACGCCAACCTGGCGCCGTCGCTCGGTGGCGGCGGGTTCGACGCCGCTCCCGTGGAGGTCGGTGCCACCCGTTCGTTCACCACCGCGCTCGGCGGCACACCCCCCGCGGACGGTGAGTGGTGGATCGTCGTGGAGTGCTTCCGGCTCGTGGAGCCGACCCGGCACGCCGACGAGTTCCGCACGTCGATCTTCGTTTCCGGCGCGAACTGGTCGACCGAGGCGGGCAACAACGCCCAGCCGACCACCACCACGCTGGCCGTGTCGCCCCAGGGCGACATCACGGAGGGCGACCCGGCGACCCTGACCGCCACGGTGACGCCCGGCACGGCCGCCGGCAAGGTGGAGTTCTTCCGAACCACCTCGGACGGCAGTGGCGGCAGTGAGGTCGTCAAGCTGGGCGAGGGCCCGGTGGCCAGCGGGTCGGCGACCCTGGAGGTGACCCTGCCGGGCAACCCCGGCCCGGACCCCAACGCCGTGGCCGAGCACACGTTGACCGCGACGTTCCGCCCCACCGATGCCAACGCGTTCCAGGAGTCGTCGTCGCCGGGCGTGCCGGTCACCGTCAAGCGCGGCACGGTGGCGCAGCCGTCGGACACGGTGCTGACCGTGGCTCCCACCGGTCCCGCTCCGTCCGGCGCCGCCGTCACGCTGACCGCGGCCGTCACGATCGACGAGCCCGGCGTCGCGGCGGCGGGGTCGGTCAGGTTCGAGCGGCGGCCGAACGGCGTCTCCGGTGCACAGTGGACGGAGATTTCTGCCGTCGCGGTCGCCAGCGGGTCCGCCACGCACACCATCGCGGCGGGTGGGCTGCCGGACGGCAGGTACGACTTCCAGGCCACCTTCCAACCCACGACACCCGCGGAACAGGGGACGAGCACCGACATCGAGAACGCGTACCAGATCGGGGAGGCGCCGAGCGGTCCCGCCACGACGACCACCACGCTCGTGGTCACGCCGGAGAACTCGGCGGAAGAGGCGAGTGAAGTCACCATGAAGGCGACGGTCACCCCGGCGGGCGCGACCGGCACGGTCCAGTTCCGCGACGGCACCACGGTGCTCGAGGCCAGCCCGATCAGCAACGGCACGGTCGAGTTCAAGACGAGTGCGCTCGCACTGGGCCAGCACACGCTGACGGCCGCCTTCACACCCGCCACGGAAAGCGCCGACAAGTTCACGGCGTCGACCTCGGCCGCGGTCCAGTACGAGATCGTCACGCCGGACGATGACGACGGTGACGGTGACGGTGACGGTGACGGGGATGGCGACGGTGGTGGTGGCGGCTCGCTGGCCAGCACCGGTACCCCGCTCATCACGATCGGCGCCTCCGGACTGCTGCTCATCGGCGCCGGTGCCGGCGCGATGGTCCTGACCCGGCGCCGCCGCCCGCAGCCCGAGCCGGTGAACTGGCCGGACGAGCGCGAATGACGGTCACGATCCAACCGTCGCCGGCCGCGAGCCCTCCTCGCGAGCCGGCGGCTCCCGTGCCGCCGCCCAGTACACCGGCGGCCGTGCCCCAGCCGGCCGCGACGCCGCCACCGGCGTCCCAGCCGTCGATCCGGCTCGCCCTTCAGGTGCCGGGCATCGCGTTGAGCATCCTCGCCGTGGTCGCCCTCGGCTTCGTCGTACACCTGATCCTCGTGTCGCAGTTGCAGTACCAGCGCAACCAGCAGACCGCGTTCGCCGACTTCCGGGCCGAGCTGGCGCGCGGCACGGCACCGGTGGGCCAGACCCGGGCGGAGTTCACCGACAGCGGTGAGGTCGCCAAGGAGACGGTGGTGGAGCCCGGCTCGCCGGTGGCGGTGCTGCAAATCAGGGCGATCGGGCTGCGCGCGGTCGTCGTCGAGGGCACCAGCGGCGAGAACCTACGCCAGGGTCCGGGCCATCGCCGCGACAGCGTGCTGCCGGGGCAGGCCGGCACGAGTGTCCTCATGGGACGCCGCTCGTCGTACGGCGGCCCGTTCCGCGACCTCGACCTGCTGCTGCCCGGCGACCAGATAAAGGTGGTCACCGGGCAGGGCGAGCACACGTACGTGGTCCGCGGGTTGCGCCATCCCGGCGAGCCGGCGCCGGCTCCGCTGGCCGCGGGGCAGGGGCGGCTGACGCTGACGACGGCTGACGGCGACCCGTTCATACCGCGCGACATCCTGCGGGTGGACGCCGACCTCGTCACGCCGGCCCAGCCCGCGCCGCCGCGCAAGTTCGGTGCCGCGGCGCTGCCGCCCGCGGAGGCGGCGATGGCCACCGACCCGGCGGCGTGGACGCCGTTGATGCTGTGGGGCCAGGCGCTGCTGCTGGGCACGCTCGCGGTCACCTACCTGCGGGCGCGGTGGGGCGGCTGGCAGACCTGGATCGTCGGCGCGCCCGTGCTGGGCGCCTTCGGCTTCGCGATCGCCGACCAGGCGGCGCGCCTGCTGCCGAACCTGCTGTGAACCCGGAAACTCCAGTGAGGACAGTGCCGTGACCGAGTTGCGAGACCCCACCCTGGTCGACCTGGCGCCGCAGGCTCCCGCGCCGGCGCCGTTGACCGCCACGGCGCTGGCCACCGGCCCGGTCCGCGACGGCCTGGCCACCCTGGACGCAAAGTCGATCTCGGCCTGGTTCGGCGACCACAAGGTGCTCGACCGCGTGTCGCTCACCATGCCGGCCGGCCGGGTCACCGCGCTGATCGGGCCCTCGGGCTGTGGCAAGTCGACGTTCCTGCGCATCCTCAACCGGATGCACGAGCTCGTGCCCAGCGCGTCCCTGGCGGGCGAGGTACTGCTCGACGGGCGCGACCTCTACTCGGCCGACCGCCGCATCACCGACGCCCGCCGCCAGGTCGGCATGGTGTTCCAGAAGCCCAACCCGTTTCCGGCGATGTCCATCTACGACAACGTGGTGGCCGGCCTCAAGCTGACCGGCACCAAGGTGTCCCGGCGTGAGCGCGACGACCTCGTCGAGGAGACGCTCACCAAGGCCGGCCTCTGGAAGGAGGTCCGCGACCGCCTGCGCGCGCCCGGTGGCGCGCTCTCCGGCGGCCAGCAGCAGCGCCTGTGCATCGCCCGGTCGCTCGCCGTGCGCCCGCGCGTGCTCCTCATGGACGAGCCGTGCTCGGCGCTCGACCCGACCTCCACCCGCCGGATCGAGGAGACGATCGCCGAGCTGGCGTCCGAGGTCACCATCGTCATCGTCACGCACAACATGCAGCAGGCGGCCCGGGTATCGCACCAGTGCGCGTTCTTCCTCGCCTCGCACGGCACGCCCGGCGTCATCGTCGAACACGGCGCCACGTCGGCCATGTTCGACCACCCGCAGGACCCGCGTACCGCCGACTACGTGCACGGGCGGTTCGGCTGATTGATGGCCGTCTACCGATTGTTTCCCTTTCGCACGTTCGGCGTAGACATCGACCTGCATGCGGAGTCACGGCTCATGTGAACGCTTGACCCCGGGGTCGGCCAAAAGGCTGGCCCGGGAGTCAACCTCTTCGAGGGGAAGTGTCCATGAGCAAGCCTCTCATCGCGCGCGTCGCGGCCCTGCTGGCGACCGCCGCGGCCACCGCCACGGCACTCGTCGGCGTGGCCTCACCGGCGCAGGCCGCACCGCTCGGCACAGTGAACCTGTCGCAGTCGAGCGGCTCGGTGTCGGACTCGCCGATGTTCGCCAGTGGCACCACGTCGGCGGCGTGCCCGTCCGGGTACGGCGACAACGTGGCGCTGCGGATCGGGCGGCCGGAGGGCCCGTTCTCCAACCTGCGGGCGGCGCTGGGTGCCGGCGGCTACGACACCGCGCCGGTGACGATCGAGCCGAACCGTTCCTTCGCCACGGCACTGGGCGGTGTGGCGCCGGGTAGCGGCGAGTGGTGGGTCGTGGTGGAGTGCTTCAGCGCGACGCTCGGCCAGCATCCCGACCGCTTCGTCACCTCCATCACGGTCACCGGGTCCACATGGGAGCTCCCGCCGGCGCCGGTGGTGCACCTGGGCACGGTGACGCTGTCGCAGTCGACCGGCCTGGTGTCCGACACGCCGGTGTTCGCCAGTGGCACCACGTCGGCGGCGTGCCCGTCCGGGTACGGCGACAACGTGGCGCTGCGGGTCGGGCGGCCGGAGGGCCCGTTCTCCAACCTGCGGGCGGCGCTGGGTGCCGGCGGCTACGACACCGCGCCGGTGACGATCGAGCCGAACCGTTCGTTCACCACGGCGCTGGGCGGTGTGGCGCCCGGTGAAGGCGAGTGGTGGGTCGTCGTCGAGTGCTTCAGCGCGACCCAGGGCCAGCACCCGGACCGGTTCGTCACCCCGATCATCGTTGCCGGTGACACCTGGACCGTGTCCGCCTGACGTCTTCCGCGAGAGTGTCCACACTCTCCAGTCATTCCCAAGAGAGGAAACGCAATGACCAAGCGACTGCTCGCACGCGCCGGTGCCCTGGCGGGTGCGGTCGCGGTAGCGGCGAGTGTGCTGGTCGGCATCGCCGCACCGGCTCAGGCCGCGTCGCTGGGCGAGGTCGTCCTGTCGCAAGTGGAGGGAAGCGTCACCGACAACCCCATCTTCGCCAGCGCGACAAGTGCGCCGTGCCCGGCCGGGTACGGCGAGAACGCCGCACTGCGCATCGGCCAGCCGGGCGGCCAATACGTCAAACTGGCGCCGTCGCTGGGTGGCGGCGGATACGACACCGTGCCGTGACCGTCGAGCCCAACCGGTCATTCGCCACCGCGGTCGGCGCCGCTCCGGCCGCCGGTGAATGGTGGATCGTCGTGCAGTGCTTCAGCCTCACCGAGGGCAAGCACGTCGACGAGTTCGTCACGTTCACACCGGACTACACGGCCGCGTTCGATGCCTCGACGTCGGCCGCCGTGCCGTACACGGTGACCCGCCGATAGGCGTTTGTGGATACGTCGGGCGTGGTCCGAGAAATCGGCCCATGCCCGACCGTCCGAACGGGTCACCGACGACGACTTTTGCCTGATGAACGGACACCGAGAATTCGCCTCCCGCACGTTCGGCGGAGAGATTGGCCTGCCTGCCGGGTCACAGCCCGTGTACAGCCTGATTGCCGGTCGGGTCAACAGGATCCGGCCGGGCATCATCCTCAATGAGAGGAAGTGATTCATGAGCAAGCGTTGGTTCGCTCGCGCGGCCGCGCTGCTGGGCGCAGCCACCGTGTCGGCGGGCGTACTCGTGGCTGTCGCGTCCCCGGCTCAGGCTGCCTCACTCGGCACCGTCAACCTGTCGCAGACCAGCGGCACGGTGAGCGACAACCCGATGTTCGCCAGCGGCACCACCTCAGCGGCCTGCCCGGCGGGCTTCGGAGAGAACGCCGCACTGCGCATCGGGCGTCCGGGCGGGCCGTACAACAACCTGTCGCCGTCGCTCGGCGGTGGCGGGTTCGACACGGCGCCGGTCGAGGTCGGGGCGACCCGCTCGTTCACCACGGCGCTGGGCGGCACCGCGCCGGCCAGCGGTGAGTGGTGGATCGTGGTGGAGTGCTTCAGCCTGACCGCGGGCCGGCACGCCGACGAGTTCCGCGCCTCGGTCTTCGTCACCGGCGCGAACTGGTCGACCACGGCAGTCAACCCGGCCGTGGACACCACGACCGCCCTCACCGTCGCGCCGGCGGGCCCGGTCGACCTGGGCACCGAGGTCACCCTCACCGCCAACGTCAACCCGAACAACGCCGCCGGCACCGTGGACTTCAAGCGGGGCAGCACTGTCATCGGCTCGGCGCCGGTGTCGGGCGCGGAGGCGATCGCCACGCTGACCACCACGTCGCTCCCGGTCGGGACCCACTCGATCACCGCGACGTTCGTGCCGGCCGACGCGGCCGCGTTCAAGACCTCCACCTCCGCCGCGACCTCCATCACGGTCGAGGGCGAGGGCCCGGGCGCGACCCAGGAGATCGTCACCGACGTGACCCCGGGTGCGTTCTCCCTCGCGGTGGCGGGCAACACGACGCTGCTCGCGGGTGGCACGGTCGGTGGCTCGGCCACCGGTGACCTCCAGGCGGCCACGGTGACCGACCTCCGCGGCAGCAACGCGGGTTGGTCGCTGACCGGCCAGATGGAGGACTTCAACACCACCCCGGCCACGACGCCGATCCCGGCCGGCAACCTCACCTGGGACCCGTCCGCCGCGAAGACCAGCGGTTCGGGCACGGTCACCGAGGGCGCCACCAGCAACCTCGGCGACACCAAGACGCTGTGCTCGGCCGCCTCGGCGAGCAGCGCCGGTGTGTTCACCTGCGGTGCCGATCTGACCCTGTCGGTGCCGGACACCGCGGCGCCGGGTTCGTACGCCGCCACCCTGACCCTGACGCTGGCCTGACCTGACCACAGGTCGAGCCCGCCACGGGTGACATAGGCGGAGGTGTCGTGGGCGAGAGCCCCGGCACCTCCGCCGCATGCCCGTTTCCGGACCCCGTCGAGGAGCCACCGAGATGCCTTTCGTATCGATGCGCCGCGCCATGCTGGCGCCACTCGCCCTGCTGGCGCTCGTCGCCGCGCTCCCGGCCAGCCCGGCCGCCGCCGCGGCCAGAGCACCGGGGGACGACTTCAAGTGGAGCGTCGTCCCATCGAGCCCCAAGGGGCCGACCGTGCGCAGCCGGTTCGAGTACGGGCTCAAGCCCGGCGAGGAGGTGGCCGACTGGGTCGCGGTGAGCAACCTCGGCAAGAAGGCCCTCAAGGTCGCGGTGTACGCGACCGACGCGTTCAACGCCGACGACGGTGGCTTCGCGCTGCTGCCCGCCAACCAGCCGCCCAAGGACGTCGGCGCCTGGGTCACGCTGCCCCGCAAGGAGTACACCGTGCCGGTGGGCAAGCGGGTGGACATCCCGTTCAAGGTGAAGATCCCGGCGAACGCCGAACCCGGCGACCACATCGGCGGCCTGATCGCCTCGGCCACCGAGAGCACCACCAACGCGGAGGGCCAGCAGGTCAACGTCGAGCGCCGGGTGGCCTCCCGTATCTACCTGCGGGTCGACGGTCCGGTGCGGCCGGTGGCACAGATCACCAAGATCGACGTGGCGTACGCCAACCCGGCGATCCCGTTCGGCGGCGGCGACATGACCGTGACCTACCACGTGGCGAACACCGGCAACGTGCGCTTCTCCGGCAAGGCGCGGATCCAGGTGCGCGGCCCCCTCGGTGTGCGCGTGGCCAACAGCGACGTGATCGACGTGCCGGAGCTGCTGCCCGACTCCGAAGTGCGGATCACCCGCAAGCTGGAGGGTGTGTTTCCGGCTGGCCGGCTTTCCGCCGAGGTCACCGTCAACCCCCAGCTGGAAGGGCAGAACATGGCCTCGCTGAGCGAATCCCGGTCGATGTGGGCGATGCCGTGGCTGATCGTCGTCCTCGTCCTGCTGATCGTGGCCGCGCTCGTCCTCTGGCTGTGGCGGCGGCGCCGCTCCCGCCGGCTCGCGGCCGAGGCCGAGCTGATCGGCGCGACCGAGGCCGTGGGTGCCGGGTCACGCGCCCGGGGTGTGGTGCTGGCCGCCGTCGCCCTCGGCGCGCTGGCCGCGCCCGGAGCGATCGAGCCGAGCCCGACGGCCGAGGTGGAGATCCAGGTGTCGATCGCGCCGGCCGCGACACCTACGCCGACCGCTTCGCCGACCCCGACCACCTCTCCACCTCCCGGCGGTGGCGGGGGCGGCGGTGACCTGCCTCGCACCGGCCTGGCGATCGGCGCGTTCGTGGTCGCCGGCGCCGCGCTCGTGGGCGGCGGCGCCGGCCTGCGCGTACTCGGCCGTCGACGCCGCCCGGCCTGATCCATGCGGCCGCCGGGCCCGCGAGGGAGGTGCGGCGGCGGCCGCGACGGGTGAGGCAGGATGTAGGTCATGGCTGGCCGCATCCGGGACGAGGACATCGCGCTGGTTCGCGAGCGCACCGCGATCGCCGACGTCATCTCCGAGCACGTCACGCTGAAGGCGGCCGGCGGCGGCAACCTCAAGGGGCTGTGCCCGTTCCACGACGAGAAGACGGCGTCGTTCACCGTCGCGCCGGGCCGAAACGTGTATTTCTGCCACGGGTGTGGGCAGGGCGGCGACGCGATCAAGTTCCTCATGGACATCGACCACCTCTCGTTCGTCGAGTCGGTCGAGCGGCTGGCCGGCCGGGCCGGCATCCAGCTGCGCTACATCGAGGCCGGCCCGGCGCCGGTGCGGCAGCAGCAGGGGCAGCGGCAGCGCCTCGTCGCCGCGCACGCCGCCGCGGCCGAGTTCTACGCCGAGCAGCTCGGCACCGGGCCCGCGCAGAAGGCCCGCGAGTTCCTCGCCGAGCGCGGCTTCGACCGGGCCACCGCCCAGCAGTACGGCTGCGGCTTCGCGCCGGACGCCTGGGACCACCTCGCCAAGCACCTGCGGCAGAAGGGCTACAACGCGCAGGAGCTGATCACCGCGGGCTTGGTCCGGGAGGCACGCTCGGGCTCGCTCATCGACCGCTTCCGGGGCCGGCTGCTGTGGCCGATCAAAGACCTCACCGGCGACGTGATCGGCTTCGGCGCGCGCAGGCTCTTCGAGAAGGACGACGGCCCGAAGTACCTGAACACCCCCGAGACGCCCATCTACAAGAAGTCGCACGTGCTCTACGGCGTCGACCTGGCCAAGCGTGAGATCGCCAAGCAGGGCCGGGTGGTGATCGTCGAGGGGTACACCGACGTGATGGCCTGCCACCTCGCCGACGTGCCCACGGCGGTGGCGACCTGTGGCACATCGTTCGGCAGCGACCATATCGGCGTGCTGCGGCGCCTGCTGATGGACACCGACGGCTTCACCGGCGAGATCATCTTCACCTTCGACGGCGACGCGGCCGGGCAGAAGGCGGCGCTGCGCGCGTTCGAAGAAGACCAGAAGTTCGTCGGCCGCACGTTCATCGCGATCTCCCCGGACAACATGGACCCCTGCGAGCTGCGGCTGGCCAAGGGCGACCTCGCGGTGCGCGACCTCGTCGCCCGCCGCGAGCCGTTGGTCGACTTCGCGCTGCGGCAGGTCCTCTCCCGCCATGACCTGGACACCGTCGAGGGCCGGGTAGACGCGATGCGCCGGGCCGCGCCGCTGGTCGCCAAAATCAAAGACCGGGAAAAGCGCCCCGAGTACATCCGGAAGCTCGCCGGCGACCTCGGCATGGAGATCGAGCCGGTGCAGCGCGCGGTGTCGGCCGCCTCCGGCCGTGCCGAGCCCGCGACCGGCCGCCCCGCTCCGGTGGAGTCCGTTGTAGACAGTCCGCAGGCGATGGTGGAGCGGGAGTGCCTCAAGCTGGCCCTCCAGATGCCGGCGCTGGCCGGCCCGATGTTCGACGCGCTGGCCGCCGACGTCTACCGCCACCCGGTACACGTGGTGGTCCGTGAAGCCATCACCGCCGCGGGCGGCGCGGCCTCCGCGGTGGCCGGCGCCGTCTGGATCGAGGGGGTACGCGACGCCTGCGGCGACCTGGCCGCCAAGGCCCTGGTCGGCGAGCTCGCGGTGGAGCCGCTACGCCTCGACACCGAGCCCGACCCCCGCTACGTCTCGGTGGCGTTGGCCCGCCTCCAGCTCGGCTCGGTGGCCGCCCGCATCCGCGAGCTGAAGTCGAAGGTGCAGCGCGTCAACCCGGTGACCAACAAGGACGAGTACCTGGCGCTCGCCGGGGAACTCTTCTCGCTGGAGCAGCACGCCCGCGCGCTCCGCGAGCAGGCGGTCGGGGGTCTGTAGGTGGCACTCTTCAGGCGCAAGCCGAAGCTGCCGGCCGGCCAGCGCCCGGCCCTGGAGCAGGACGAGCGCGTCCTCGCCTGGGCCCCGGCGAGCGGCGACGGCGTGGTGGTGGCGACAAACCGCGGCCTCTGGCTCCCCGGCCTCCACCGCCTCGGCTGGCACGAAATCCACAAGGCCGTCTGGTCCGGCCGCGAGCTGGTGGTCACTCCGGCCTCGGTCGTCGACGAACGCGAGGGCTACACCGTGGTCGCCGACCAGCCCATCCTCTCCACGCTCCTGCTGGAGCCCGGCGACCTGCCCGACCAGGTCCGCACCCGGGTGACCCGCTCGGTCGCGTACACCGAGCACCACCCACTGCCCGAGGGCGGCGGCGTCCGCGTGGTGGCCCGCCGGGTCAGCGGCGTAGACGGCCTGACCTGGACCGTCCGCTACGACCCCGGCACCGCCCCCGACGAGGCGACGGTAGACGACCTGGTAGCCGCCGCCAGCGCCGCCTCCACCCCGGCCTGACCCTTGGGGCCCAACCCGACTGAAAGATCATCAGCGGGCCGGGCCTCGGTAGCAGTCACTTGGCACCCACCCGAGCGCACCGCGCTACTTCCGGCGTTGGCGGCGCTTGCGGGCACGCTCTGTGATCCGAGTCTGGTAGTCAACAACGCCCGAATGCGTCAGCCAGTAGACGTCCGGGCGGCGCGCCACGGCCAGTGCGCCGATGTCGGCCAGGTTGAAGGTAAGTAGGTCGAGGATCTGCTGCCTGGTCGCCTCACCCGGTAGCAAGAACAGGTGCACCTTTGCGTCGAGGTAGGCCTTGAGCTCGCGCTCGCGGACGAGGATGTGCTGATCCCGCCCAAAGACGACCCAACCGGCCGCTCCGACGACGGGCAGCCAGTCTTCGTCCTCAAGCCCGTCGTCGAGGCGCGTGCGGCCGAAGACAGAAGATGGTGTGTGGACGACGTAGCCGAGATCGCTGACGAACCGCCGTACCGTGCGGCCAGCCATGTTCTCGTCGATGTAGAACTCAGGCGGCGCGGCCCAGGAGGATGCGGGCGGCGGTGCGGACGTCGTTGATGGAGATCCCGAACTCCTCCGCGACGGTCTCAGCTTCCTCACCCGCCTTCAACATGCCGGCGACGTCTGCCACGCGGGCGCCGGTGCCGGCGAAGATCGGCTGACCGAACGAGCGGCGTATGTCAACGGCAACCTTCGATGGCTGCCAGTGGCGAAGTACTAGGTTGATCGGGAATCCGTCGTTGTCCCAGGCCACGTACTGGAGATAGTCCTGAACTATCTCCTTGAAGACGTGTTGCCCGGTGTCCCCGGCGATCAGGCCTTGACCGGCCCTGCTCTTCGAGAAATCCCAGAGCACATCGATGCCGTCCGTGGCCAGCTCAGGCGCCACGAGGACATAATCCCGACCGAACTCTTGCCGGAGCTTCTCCAGGGCGGGGCGGATCTTCTGCGTCCGAACACCTGCGTCGCGCAGGCCTTCGAGAACGTGGCCCTCGGCGAGCGCGATGAAGGTCACCGGCAGGGGTGTCGCATCTTGGTTTAGGACATGCAGCAAGGGCTTGCCCCGCACGTAGCCGCGCGCCCACCTGTGGAAGGTCTGCTGTGGCACGCGGAGGTACCTGCCGGCCTGCGCGAGGTTCAGTAGACCGTCAGTGAAGCGGGCATCGGTCGTTGGCACGCAAATCGCCCCCTCCTGTACTGCGCCACACGCTACCCGCTGCGGCATTGCCCGCCCGGGATTCAATTCAATACATTTCACAACGGTTCAAGGTCAAGTTGGTGGCCGGGCTGCGCCTCGGCTGGCATCACAAAAGTGCTGAGCTGCCGACATGCTCGCCCTGCCCGTCGTACGCCATCGACCGCGATTGCCACCGCATCGGTGCTTCGACAAGTACTCCCGCCCGCATGAGCGGGCCGGCGTACACCATCTCTGCGCTCAGGCGGGGCGGAGGGCGGGGCTGCCTTGGTCGTGGCAGATGTGGTCGCTGATCATGCGAGCCGCGCCGACCAGGCCGGCCTCGTCGCCCATCTCGGATAGGGCGATCGGCATGTCGCCGGTGGCCAGGGGTAGCGACGAGCGGTAGACGACCGAGCGGATCTCGGCGAGCAGCGCGTGGCCGATGCCCGCGACGCCGCCGCCGATCACGATCAGGCCGGGGTTGAAGAAGCTGACCAGGCCGGCCAGGACCTGGCCCACGCGGCGTGCGCCGTCGCGGACCATGCCCATCGCGAACGGGTCGCCGTCGGCGGCGGCCACCGAGACGTCGATCGGGGTGACCGCGCCGGCTTCGCGGAGGCGGTCGGCCAGATGGGGTGAGCGGCCGGAGCGGGCGGCGGCGAGTGCGTCGCGGGTCAGGGCGGCGCCGCCGAAGAAAGCTTCGAGGCAGCCGGTGTTGCCGCACACGCAGACCGGGCCGTGCGGGTCGACGGACGTGTGGCCGATGTCGCCGGCGCTGCCGGTCGCGCCGCGGTAGACCTCGCCGGCCGCGACGATGCCGCAGCCGATGCCGGCGCCGATCTTCACGAACAGGAAGTCTTCGAACGAGCGGGCGATCCCGGCGTGCATCTCGCCGAGCGCCATGATGTTGACGTCGTTGTCGACGAGCACCGGGCAGCTCAGCTCGGCGGCCAGCGTCTCGCGCACGGGGAAGCGGTGCCACCCGGGCATGAAGGGCGGCGACACCGGCATGCCCTCGCGGAAGCTCACCGGGCCGGGGATGCCCACGCCGGCGCCGGTGAACCGCTTGGTGCCGGTCTCCACGCGCAGCTTGTTGACCATCTCCAGCGCCTGACTGATCACGGCGGTCGGGCCCTTGCGCAGGTCGGTGCGCTCGGTGACCCGGCCGAGGACGCGCATCTCGCCGTCGGTCACCGCGAGGTCGAGTGTGGTGGCGCCGATGTCGATGCCGAGGAAGCGGGTGGCCGCGGCGATCCGTACGACCGACGAACGGCGGCCGCCCCGAGAGGCGGCCGGCCCGGCGGTGTCGACGAGACCGCGGTCGATGAGGCGGTCGATCTCCACGGCCAGCTTGGACCGGGACAGTCCGACCGCGTCGACGAGCTCGGCGCGGGAGCGGGGCCCGCCGTCGCGCAGGAGGCGGAGTACCGCCGCCTGGTGCCGATTGTCGGGCCACACTCCAACCATTCGGCCAAGATAGCGCAAAGTTTGGTCGCTCCCGAGAGAACTTTCTCCCGAGGCGTCAAAAGTCCTCAAAAAGTGGTTGGGGACGTGTCGGAGGGCGGGGTTAGGGTGCCCGTCGTGACTGCACTCCAACCACTCATCCAAGCGCGGGGGCTGGTGAAGCGGTTCGGCGACTTCACGGCCGTCGATGGCATCGACGTCGACGTGCGGCCGGGCGAGGCGTTCGGTTTCCTGGGTCCCAACGGCGCGGGCAAGAGCTCGACGATGCGCATGATCGGCTGCGTCTCGCCGCCCACCGGCGGCACGCTGCGCATCCTCGGCAAGGATCCGACCCGCGACGGGCCGGCCATCCGCGCGCGGCTCGGCGTCTGTCCCCAGCTGGACAACCTCGACCCCGAGCTGACGGTCCAGGAAAACCTCACGACCTACGCCCGCTACTTCGGCATACCGCGCCGGGTCGCCCGCGAGCGGGCCGCCGAGCTGCTCGACTTCGTGCAGCTTGCCGAGCGGGCCGGCAGCAAGGTCGAGCCGCTGTCCGGCGGCATGAAGCGGCGGCTCACGATCGCCCGCGCGCTGGTCAACGAGCCCGACATCGTGCTGCTCGACGAGCCCACCACCGGCCTCGACCCGCAGGCCCGCCACCTTGTGTGGGAGCGCCTGTTCCGGCTCAAGCGGCAGGGCGTGACGCTGGTGCTGACCACCCATTACATGGACGAGGCCGAGCAGCTGTGCGACCGGCTCGTGGTGATGGACGGCGGCCGCATCGTCGCCGAGGGCTCACCCCGCGAGCTGATCGAGCGCCACTCCACGCGCGAGGTGGTCGAGCTCCGTTTCGTCGCCGACTCGCAGGACGACTTCGCCGGCAAGCTGACCGGGCTCGGCGAGCGGATCGAGGTGCTGCCCGACCGCATCCTGCTGTACGTGGGCGACGGCGACACCGCGGTCGCCGACGTGCACGGCCGCGGGCTGACCCCGGCGAGCGTGCTGGTGCGCCGCAGCTCCCTGGAGGACGTCTTCCTCCACCTGACCGGCCGTACGCTGGTGGACTGACATGCTCGCCGTGTTCGAGTACCACCTGACGACGTACAAGCGGGTGTGGCGGGGCAGCGCGCTCTCCACGTTCGTGCTGCCGCTGCTCACCGTGCTCGGCTTCGGCCTCGGCGTGGGGGAGTACATCGACGGTGGCGTGGACGGCGTGCGCTACCTCGACTGGATCGTGCCCGGCCTGATCGCCTCGACCGTCATGCAGGTGGCCATCTTCGAGTCGACCTGGCCGGTGCTGAGCAGCTTCAACTGGGTTCGTTCGTACGAGGGGCAGGCCGCCACGCCCGTGCGCCTCGACGGCATTCTCGGCGGAAACCTGCTCTACGTGCTCTTCCGCGCGCTGACCGGCGCGGTCGCGTTCCTGGTGGTGGCGGCGGTGTTCGGTGCGCTGCACTCGTGGTGGGCGCTGGCCGTGCTGCCGATCTCGCTGCTGCTGGCGCTGGCGTTCGCGGCCCCCGCGTTCGCCTACAGCTCCTCGGTACCCAGCGACAGTTACCTCGCGCTGCTGTTCCGGTTCGCGGTGATCCCGATGTCGCTGTTCGCCGGCGTGTTCTTCCCGGTCGAGTCGCTGCCGGTGGGGCTGCGCTGGCTGGCGTACGCGTCGCCGCTGTGGCACGGCGTCGACCTGTCCCGCGCCGCCACGCTCGGCGGGCCGGCCGAGTGGTCGGTTACCGGGCACGTGCTCTATCTGGCCCTCTGGGCGGGCGGCGGCTACGCGATCGCCCGCGTCCGGTTCAAGAAGCGGTTGGTGGTCTGACGATGGTCACGCTGGTGCTGCCCCGGCTGGTCAGCTTCGAGGGCGCCGGCCGCCGCTCGGCCTCGGTCGCCGAGCGCAATGTCGCCGCGCTCAAGTCGGCGTACTGGATCGTGATGATCTCCGGCTTCTTCGAGCCGCTGCTGTATCTGCTGTCGATCGGCGTCGGCGTGGGCGGCCTGGTCGGCGACCTCACGCTGCCGAGCGGCCAGGTGGTCGAGTACGCGGCGTTCGTCGCGCCCGCGATGCTCGCCTCCGCCGCCATGTCCGGTGCGCTGTCGGAGACCACGTTCAACTTCTTCGGAAAGATGAAGTACATGAAGCTGTACGACGGGGTGCTCGCCACTCCCGTGCAGCCCTTCGAGATCGCGCTCGGTGAGCTCGGCTGGGCCATGGTGCGTGGCTCGCTCTACTCGGCCGCGTTCCTCGTCGTCATGTTCGCGCTCGACCTCACCACGGGCCTGCGGGCGTTGGCCGCGTTTCCGGCGGCGGTGCTCGTCGGGTTCGCGTTCGGAGCGCTGGGCATGGTGCTTTCCACGTTCATGCGCGGTTGGCAGGATTTCGACATTGTCGGTTCGGCGCAGTTCGCCCTGTTCCTCTTCTCCGGCACTTTTGTCCCGGCCGAGTCGTATCCGTCCGTGCTGCGGTGGGTGATCGAGGTGACCCCGCTCTACCGCGCGGTCGACCTGCTGCGCGGCATCACGACCGGCACGCTCGGCGCGACCGGTTGGCTCGATGTGGCGTACCTGCTGGCGGTGATGGTCGCCGGCCTCGCCATCGCTTCGCGCAGGATGGCCGCCTTGTTGTGCAAGTGAGTGGGTTGAGAGCGCTTTCTCAAACGCTAGCGCTATCTTTCGTCCGTCCGATCAAAAGTTTGTTGCTTTGGGGACTATCTTTCGGCGACAACGCGGGCTAGCGTCTGCTCTCAGGCGTAACACGTGAGACACAAACGGTTCTGAGTCCCCCTATTCATGCAGGTCCGGCGCGTCGGCGGCGCTTGGGCTGGGTCGTCCGCACCCGCTCTCCGTTCACACGTCCTAAACACCTCTGCTCTCGTCGTCGACGGCGGTCCCGGCCGCCGAAGAAAGGTGGAGAAGGCATATGACCGAGCCACAGTCCAAGAAAGCGCTGACCCGCCGGCGCCTGCTCCAGGCCTCGGCCGGCACCGCCGCGGCGATCGGCGCCGTCGGCCTTCCGGTGCTACAGACCAACACGCCGGCACTCGGCGACAAGAAGCTCACGGTGGAGCCGCTGATCCCGAGCCAGAACCGCGGCATCATCCTGTACAGCGTCCGCGACCGCATCGGCGCCGCGCCCGACGACAGTGGGATTCCGTACGGCTTCGAGCGGGTCCTCGCCCGGCTCGCCGAGATCGGATACAAGGAGATCGAGTTCGCCGGGTACAACCAGCACACCTCGATCCTGGGCCGGCAGATCACGCCCGCCGAGATCCGCAAGATCCTCGACGACAACGGCCTGGTCGCCAACGGCACGCACACCCAGATCCGCGCCGACACGTTCCAGGCGCAGCTGGACATCGCCGAGACGCTCGGCATGAAGCACATCGGCACCGGCTCCGACCCGACCAACAGCGCCTACCAGTCCGACTGGGACGCGGCCGCCGACACGTGGAACGAGCTCGGCCGGCAGGCCAAGGAGCGGGGCATCAAGCTCTACACGCACAACCACGACGCGGCGTACAGCTTCCTGCTCGACGCCGGCCCGCTGGACGCCAACGGCCGGCCCACGCGCTCCTCCGGCGTGCGGCGCCTGGAGTACTTCTTCGCCAAGACCGACCCGAAGTACGTCTTCTTCGAGATGGACATCTTCTGGGCGCACGTGGCGAAGTTCAAGCACAAGACGTACACGAACTCGGCCGGCCAGGTGAAGACGGACATCTTCGACCCGATCCTGACCGTGGCGCGGCGGACCAAGCGTTTCCCGCTCTTCCACGCCAAGGACGGCGACAAGGCGCCCGAGGTCCCCAACGGCTACAACATGGTGCCGTTCGGCGAGGGTGACATCCAGTTCCAGCAGTTCTTCGAGGTGATCGGGGAGCAGGAGTACCACCACGCCAACTGGGAGCAGGACACCGCGCCCGGCGGCACGGCCAACCCCGGTCAGTCCATGGCGTTCGCGGACATCAGCTACAAGAACATGTCCGAGTTGACCATCTACAGGCAGTAATGGGCGTCGCCGGGACGTCCCACGGGGCGTCCCGGTAACAAAAAACTTCTGCTGATTTTGAAAAAAGTTGTGTCACAGAACGAGTAAAGGTCTGGACATTGGGAGCGGAAGGCTCCTAGTGTGTCGGACACAACACCCCGACGTTGCATCGATGTGAACCCCTTGCGAGGGAGGGCTCCGTGCGTACGGCCGAACCTCTGCACCTGCGGCTTCTTCGCCTGTTGCGCGACCACGGCACGATCTCCCGCGCCGAGCTCGCCGACCGGCTGGAGATCCCGCGCCCGCGGCTGCTGGGCGAGCTCGACCGGCTGGTCACGCTCGGCTACGTGGCCGAGGCCGGCATGGCGGCTTCCCGCGGCGGCCGGCGCTCCACGCTGGTAGAGCTCAACCCTCGGCTGCGCTTCGCCGCGGTCGACCTGGGCGCGAGCTCGGTCGACGTCGAGGTGACCAACGGCCGGCTGGAGCCGGTCGCGGCATACACCGAGAGCGCCGACATCCGCTCCGGCCCCAAGGTGATCCTCCAGCGGGTCAACGAGCTGCTCGCCAAGGCCAAAGTGGACGGTGCGTACGAGAAGCTGGACGCGGTCGGCATCGGCGTGCCCGGTCCGGTGAGCTTCCGCGACGGCGTGCCGGTATCCCCGCCGATCATGCCGGGGTGGGACCGCTTTCCGGTGCGCGAGCTGCTCACCCGCGAGCACGGCTGCCCCGCCGTGGTGGACAACGACGTCAACATCATGGCGGTCGGCGAGCGGCACGGCGGTGTGGCCCACTCGGTCGACGACTTCCTGTTCGTGAAGATCGGCACCGGCATCGGCTGCGGCATCTACCTCAGCGGCGACGTCTACCGGGGCACCGACGGCTGCGCCGGCGACATCGGACACATCCAGGTCGACTCGCACGGTCCGATGTGCAGCTGTGGCAACGTCGGCTGCCTCGAGGCGCTCTTCAGCGGCGCGGCGCTCGCCAAGGACGCCACGCTCGCCGCGCGCAACGGCACTTCGCCCGCACTCGCCGAGCGTTTCGCCGCCAACGGCGCGGTGACCGCGCGCGACGTCGCCGAGGCCGCCAGCGAGGGCGACGTCACCTGTATCCGCCTCATCCGCGACGGGGGGAGGCGGGTCGGGGGCGTACTGGCCGGGCTGGTGAGCTTCGCCAACCCGTCGATGATCGTGATCGGCGGCGGCCTCGCCCACCTCGGGCACATCCTCCTCGCCGAGATTCGCAGCGTCGTCTACCGCCGCTCGCTGCCGCTGGCGACCGGCAACCTTCCCGTGGTCCTCTCCGAACTGGGACCCAGGGCAGGCGTCACCGGCGCCGCCGTCCTCGGTTCCGACGTGGCCTTCGAGCAGGCGTCATGACCGAGCCCACGACCCCTGAGGAGGCCGAGGTCGTCCTCCGCCTCACCGACGTCGTCAAGACGTTCCCGGGCGTGCGCGCGCTCGACGGCGTGCAGCTTGAGGTGCGCGCCGGCGAGGTGCACTGCCTGCTCGGGCAGAACGGCGCCGGCAAGTCGACCCTCATCAAGGTGCTCGCCGGCGTCCACCGCCCGGACGAGGGCCAGATCGAGTGGCTCGGCCAGGACTTCGCGCCGGCCAACCCGCAGGCCGCGATGAAGGCCGGCATCGCCACCATCTACCAGGAGCTCGACCTCGTCGAAGACCTCTCGGTCGGTGAAAACACCTTCCTCGGCCACGAGCCGAAGGTCCTCGGGTTCGTGCGGCGCGGTTACATGGCCCGCCACACCCGCGAGATCCTCGGCAAGCTCGGGCACGCCGAGATCCCGCCGCGCCGCCTGGTCCGCTCGCTGCCCGCGGCCGGCAAGCAGGTGGTCAGCATGGCGCGGGCGCTGTCGCACGACGCCCGCCTGATCATCATGGACGAGCCGAGCGCGGTGCTCGCGCACGACGAGGTGGCCAACCTCTTCCGGATCATCCGCGGCCTGACCGCGCAGGGCATCGCGGTCATCTACATCTCGCACCGCCTGGAGGAGATCCGCGAGATCGGCGACCGCGTGACGGTGCTCAAGGACGGCCGCACCACCGCGGCCAACCTGCCGGCCCGCACCACGCCGACCCGCGACCTGGTCAGCCGGATGACCGGCCGCACCATCGAGTACGTCTTCCCGGAGCCCGCGCCCGAGGTCACCGGCGCCGAGGAGCTGCTCAGGGTCGAGGGCCTGACCCGCACCAACGAGTTCGCCGACATCTCGCTGAGTGTCCACAGTGGTGAGATCGTGGGCATCGCGGGCCTGGTCGGTTCCGGCCGCTCGGAGCTGCTGGAGACCATCTTCGGCGCCCGGCGCGCCGAGGCCGGCTCGGTGCGGATGGGCGGCAAGGTGCTGCGGCCCGGCAATGTCGGCGCGGCGGTCCGCGCGGGTCTCGGCATGGCTCCCGAAGAGCGCAAGAGCCAGGCGCTGCTGCTCGGCGAGCCGATCTATCGAAACGTCACGCTCTCCACCTTCAGCGAGTACGCCCGGGTCGGTTTCACCAACGTCGGGCGGGAAGTGGCCGAGGCCAACCGGATCGCGGAGCGGCTCGACCTGCGTCCGCGCGAGGTGCGCCGGGCCGTCCGCACGCTCTCCGGTGGCAACCAGCAGAAGGTGGTCGTGGGCCGCTGGCTGCTCGGCGACACGAAGCTGCTCCTGCTCGACGAGCCCACGCGGGGCGTCGACGTGGGCGCCCGGGCCGAGCTCTACAAGGTGATCCGCGACCTCGCCGCCCAGGGGGTGGGTGTCCTCCTGGTCTCCAGCGAGGTGCCCGAGGTGCTGGGCCTGTCGGACCGCGTGCTTGTCATGCGGGAAGGCCGCGTGATCCGCGAGGCACCGGCCGGCGAGCTCGACGAAGAGACCGTACTTGACCTCGTGATGGCGGGATCGTTGCAAGTTGAGGAGGTCACCATATGACAGCGCAGACCACGGCCGCGCCGGTGAAGGAGCCGGAGAAGCCCGCTGCCGAGGAGCGGCGCTGGTGGCGAGTCGACTCGACGGACGGGCTGTGGCGCAACCTGGCCCTCGTCGGCGTGCTCGCCATCCTGATCATCGCGGGCATCGTCACCAAGCCAGATCTTTACAGTGACGGCACCTGGGTGCGCAACAACATCTTCACGATCCTCGAGCTCGCCTCCGTCATCGGCGTCGTCACCGTCGGCATGACCTTCGTGATCATCGGCGGCGGCATCGACCTCTCGGTCGGCGCGATCATCGCGCTCGCCGGGGTGTGGAGCACCACGCTCGCCACTCAGGAGTACGGCGCCGGCGGCATGATCTTCTGTGCGCTCGCGGTCGGCATCGGGGTCGGCGTCGTCAACGGCATCCTCATCTCGTACGGGCGATTGGTCGCCTTCATCGCCACGCTCGCCATGCTCGTGGCGGCCCGCGGCCTGGCGGCGCAGATCTCCAACAAGCAGACCCAGGTATCGACCAGCACATTCATCAACGACATCGCCGCCAACGACTTCCTCGGCGTGCCGCTGCTGGTCTACATCCTCGCCGCCGTCGTCGCGGCCGGCTGGGTGTTGCTCAACCGCACAACCTTCGGACGGCGTACCGTCGCGGTCGGCGGCAACCCCGAGGCGGCCCGGCTGGCCGGCATCAACGTCAAGCGGCACACCCTGCTGCTGTACGCGCTGTCCGGCCTCTGCTGCGGCATCGCGGCCGTCATGCTCACCTCGCAGGCCAACTCCGCCCAGGCGGCTATGGCCAACCTGTACGAACTCGACGCGATCGCCGCGGCGATCATCGGTGGCACGCTGCTCAGCGGCGGCCGCGGCACGATCATCGGCTCGCTCCTGGGCGTGCTGGTGTTCTCCACCATCACCAACCTGTTCGCCATCAACAACCTCTCCACCGAGGTCCAGAACATGGTCAAGGGCGGCATCATCGTCCTCGCCGTTCTGATCCAGCAGATCCAGTTCAAGTCGCTCACGCAGTTCTTCGCCAAAAACAGCAAGATCACCACCAGTTAGTACCCCAATAAACCCTTGGTGACCGTCCGATACCGGGACGGCCGCCGGATCCCTTGCACACCAATACCGGAGGTCGTCATGAAACACGCGTCCGACCTGACTCGTCGCCGGATGCTGCTCGGTGGGGCCGCGCTCGGCGCGGGAGCCCTGCTCACCGCATGCACCAGCAACGAGCCGGACGAGCCGAGCGGCGGCCCGCAGACGGCCGCCGCCGGCAACAACCAGAACGCCGCGCCCGGCCAGAAGGTGACCATCGGCTTCTCCGCGCCGGCGGCCGACCACGGCTGGATCGCCGCGATCACCAGCAACGCCAAGGCGCAGGCCGGTGCGTACTCGGACGTCGAGTTCAAGACCGTCGAGGCCGGCGCCGACGCGGCGGCCCAGCGGGCGGCGTTGCAGACGCTCGTCGCGCAGAAGCCGAACATCATCGTGCTGCTGCCGCACGACGGCAAGGAGCTCAACGCGTTCGGCCTGGAGGCGATGAAGGCCGGGATCCCGGTGGTCAACCTCGACCGCGCGTTCCCCGACCCGCTCGCCTACCGCCTCCAGATCAAGGGCGACAACTACGGCATGGGCGTCTCCGCGGCGCACTACATCATCGACCAGATGAAGGCGAAGAGCGTCGCCAGCCCGATCATCGGCGAGATCGCCGGCATGGACGAGCTGGAGCTGACCCAGGAGCGGTCGAAGGGCTTCACCGACACGCTGGCCCAGGCCGGTTTCAAGGTGGCCAACCGGCGTGCCGCCCGGTTCACCGCGGACTCCGGCCAGCAGGAGGCCGCCAGCCTGCTCCAGGCGCTGCCCAAGATGGACGCGCTGTGGAACCACGACGACGACCAGGGCATCGGTGTCCTGGCCGCCATCACGCAGGCCAACCGCAAGGAATTCATCATGGTCGGCGGCGCCGGCTCCAAGGCCGCGATCGAGGCGATCCAGGCCGACAGCGGCGTCCTCAAGGCAACCGTCACGTACAGCCCCTCGATGGCATCGTCGGCGATCTCGCTCGCCCGGCTCATCGCCCAGAACAAGGGCATGTCCGACCTGGTCGAGCTACAGGTCCCGAAGGAGATCATCCTCGCCTCCGAGACCATCACCAAGGAGAACGCGAGCAACTACCTCAAGCTCGGGTTCTGACGTAACGGGGGGAGACCCACCTTGTCCACCATGGATAAAGAGCTGCGGGTCGGCATGGTCGGCTACGCGTTCATGGGCGCCGCGCACTCGCAGGCGTGGCGCACCGTGAACCGCGTCTACGACCTACCGGCACGCGCCCGCATGTCCGTCATCTGTGGCCGTGACGAGTCGAAGGTGGCCGAGGCCGCCGAGCGGCTCGGCTGGGAGGCGTATACGACCGACTGGCGTGAGCTCATCACCCGCGACGACGTCGACGTGATCGACGTGTGCACGCCGGGCGACAGCCACGCCGAGATCGCGATCGCAGCGCTCGAGGCGGGCAAGCACGTCCTGTGCGAGAAACCCCTCGCCAACACGGTCGAGGAGGCGCGGGCCATGGTCGCCGCGGCGATCCAGGCCCAGTCGGCCGGCGTCCGGTCCATGTGCGGGTTCAACTACCGCCGGGTGCCGGCCGTGGCCCTCATGCGCCACCTCGTCGAGAGTGGACGGTTGGGCGTGGTTCGGCACGTCCGCGCGGCGTACCTCCAGGACTGGATCGTGGATCCGCAGTTTCCGCTCGTCTGGCGGTTGCAGCGGGACAAGGCGGGCTCCGGCGCGCTGGGCGACATCGGCGCGCACATCATCGACCTGACCCAGTTCGTCACGGGACAGCGGATCACCGGCGTCAGCGGGCTCACCGAGACGTTCATCAAGGAGCGCCCGCTGCCGTCGGCGGCCGCCGGTCTGGCCGCCTCGGCGGACGGCTCGGCGACCGGACTGGTCACAGTGGACGACGCGGCCCTCTTCCTGGCCCGGCTCGACGGCGGGGCGGTGGCCACGTACGAGGCCACCCGCTTCGCCACTGGGCGCAAGAACGCCGTGCGCGTGGAGATCAACGGGTCGCTCGGCTCGGTCGCGTTCGACTTCGAGCGAATGAACGAGCTGGAGTTCTACGACGCCAGCACGTCCAGCACCGAACAAGGCTTCACCAAGATCCTGGTGACCGAGTCCGACCACCCGTACCTGTCGGCCTGGTGGCCGCCGGGGCACATCATCGGGTACGAGCACACGTTCACCCACGAGATGCGCGACTTCCTGGAGGCCGTCGGCAACGGGGCGGACCCCACGCCCTCGTTCGTCGACGCCCTTCAGGTGCAGCTCGTGATGGACGCCGTGACCCGCTCGGCGGAGCAGGGTTCGGCGTGGACAGAGGTGGCGCCGGCGCTCGCCGAAGTCGCCGCCTGACCACACCCACCGTGGGCGCGGTGGCGCGCGCCCACCTTCGACACCTCGGGCCCGCCCGCGAGGGTCCGGACGCGGTTGCGCCCCGCGTCCGGATGGTCGGGCACCGGGGCGGCCGTACGGCGCGGTTGAGCCCAGAATCAGCCGCGCCGTACGACCAGCAAGCTGCGCGCTCGCACGACCTTGGCGGGCATGGCACCGCGCCAGGGGTAGGGAACCCACACCCAGACCCCGGAGGGTTACATGGCTCCATCCGATAGAGCACCCCACGAAAACGTGAGGCTTCGCGGAACGTTTTCGCGGGGGCCCCGCTTTCAGTGGCTGTCCGTGGCCGCTGTTACCGCGCTGTCCATCCCGCTGGTGGCCGCCGTGCCAGCGACCGCCGCACCTCCGCCTTCACCTGAGGTCCTCACGGCGGAGGAAAACGGCCCCGAGGCGCTGCGCTCCGACGCTCGCGCGCCCGAGTCGTACAAGGTGCTCGTCTTCACCAAGACCGACGGCAACCGCCGCGCGTCCATCCAGGACGGTGTACGGGTGATCCGCGCGCTGGGCCAGGAAAACGGGTTCACCGTTAACGTCACCCAGGACGGCGGCGCGTTCACCGCGGACAACCTCGCCAACTACCGCGCGGTGGTCTTCCTCAACACCACCGGCAACGTGCTCAACCCCACGCAGGAGGCCGCGTTCGAGGCCTACTTCCGGGCCGGTGGCGGCTACGTCGGCGTGCACGCCGCGGCCGAGACCGAGCAGGACTGGACGTTCTACCGCAACGTGCTCGGCACCGGCGTCTCCGGCGCCTCGGCGGTGGACAGCGCGACCGTGAAGGTCGCCGACCGGGCGCACCCGTCGACCGAGACGGTGCCGCGCGAGCTGTCGCTGAACGAGGAGTGGTACAACTACACCACCAACGTCCGCGGCACCTCACACGTACTGGCCACTGTGGACGAAAAGAGCTACGCCGGTGGCTCGATGGGCTTCGACCACCCGGTGGCCTGGTGCAAGGACTACCAGGGCGGCCGCTCGTGGTACACCGGGCTTGGCCACTCCATCGAGAGCTACCGCAATGGCAGCTTCAAGAAGCACCTGCTGGGCGGCATCCAGTGGTCCGCCGGCGTGGTCGAGGGCGACTGCGGCGCGACAGTGCTCGCCAACTACGAGAAGGTCACGCTCAACGACGAGCCGGGCGAGCCGATGTCGCTGTCGGTGCTGCCGGACGGCCGCGTGCTGCACAACACCCGCGGCGGCGAGATCCGCCTGTACGACCCGAAGAGCGGCGCCAGCCCGGTCATCACGACCGTCCCGGTCTACACGCACGACGAGGACGGCCTCCAGACGCTGACGATCGACCCCGACTTCGCCAACAACAAGTGGGTCTACGTCTACTACTCGCCCAAGCTCGACACGCCCGTCGACAACCCGGCCACGCCCGGTGTCAACGAGGGCGACGCGCCGGCCACGAGCACCGACCCGACGGTCTGGGACAAGTTCAAGGGGTACAACCAGCTGTCCCGGTTCAAGTTCGTGGAGGAGCCGACGCCGCACCTCGACCTCGCCAGCGAGCAGCAGATCATCCGGGTGAACGTGGACCGCGGCATCTGCTGCCACGTCGCCGGCAAGGTCAAGTTCGACGGCAAGGGCAACCTGTTCCTGATCACCGGTGACGACACCAACGCCGGCGGCTCGGACGGGTACGTGCCGATCAACGAGTCGCCCACCCAGGGCCCCGGCTACGACGCGCAGCGTTCCTCGGCCAACACCAACGACCTGCGTGGCAAGGTGCTCCGGATCAAGGTGAGGGCGAACGGGACGTACACGATCCCGAGCGGCAACCTGTTCCCGGAGACCGAGGACTACGACAACAAGACCCGTCCGGAGATCTTCCTGATGGGCCTGCGCAACCCGTTCCGCTTCGACGTCGACGCGAGCGGCATGGTGTACGTCGGTGACTACTCGCCGGACTCGCGGGTGCCGAGCGCGACGCGTGGCCCGGAGGGCACCGGCCGGTGGTTCGCCACCAAGACGGCGGGCAACTACGGCTGGCCGTACTGCTACTCGCCGAGCCTGCCGTACATCGACTTCGACTTCGTGACCCGCACCTCGGGCCAGCCGTTCAATTGCGGCGCGCCGGTGAACAACTCGCCGCGCAACACCGGCCGCGGCGTGCTGCCGGCGGTGCAGCAGCCGCAGTTCTGGTACACCTACAACGCCCTGACCCCGTGCGCGGGCGCGTACCTGTCCACCCCGCCGACCACGTGTGACTTCAAGTGGCCGGTGATCGGCACCGGCGGCGTCGGCCCGCACGGCGGCCCGATCTACAAGTACGACGCCGAGCTCGACTCGCAGACCAAGCTGCCGGAGTACTACGACAACGCGGTCTTCTTCGGCGAGTTCACCCGGGACAAGATGTTCGTGATGCAGACCGACGGTAAGGGCAACCTGACCGGCGTCGAGCAGTTCCTGCCCGGCTTCGTCTTCGACAACCTGATGGAGATGGAGATCGGTCCGGAGGGCAACATCTACTTCCTGGAGTACGGCGACGGCTTCTTCCGGGCCAACCCGGACGCGCAGCTCGCCATGATTCGGTACGTGAAGGGCACGCGGGCGCCGGTCGCCAAGCTGACCGCCACCCCGACGTCCGGCCAGGCGCCGCTCACGGTGCAGTTCAGCAGCGCGGGCACGCACGACCCGGACCCGGGCGAGTCCATCTCCTACGCCTGGGACTTCACGAGTGACGGCACGGTCGACTCGGCCGACCCCAATCCGTCGTACACGTACACCGCCAACGGGGTCTACACCGCGAAGTTCACGGTGACCGACTCCACCGGCAAGACCGCGGTGCTGACCCGCGAGATCGTGGTGGGCAACACGGCGCCGTCGGTGACGGTGACGTCGCCGGTCTCCGGCACGTTCTTCAACTGGGGCGACACGATCCCGTTCACGGTGTCGGTCACCGACCCCGAAGACGGCACCGTCGACTGCTCCCGGGTCAAGGTCTCCTTCGTGCTCGGCCACGACACGCACGGCCACGAGATGACCTCCACCACCGGGTGCACGGGTACGCTGCCCACCCCGGCCGACGGCGCCGACCACGCGGGCGGCTACCTGTACGGCGGGATCAGCGCCTCGTACACCGACCTGGGCGGCAACGGGCAGCCGGCGCTGACCACGATCGGCCAGGCGGTCATCCAGGTGCACCGGCAGCAGGCCGAGTTCGCCCAGGTCCAGCAGGGCGTGACGCTGGCCAACACGGGCGACACGGGCGGCGGCCAGCACGTGACCGGCGTCGACGCGGGTGACCACATCGCGTTCGACCCGATCAACCTGGGTGGCGTCAGCACGGTCACCTTCCGTTACGCCAGCGGTGCCACCGCTACCGCCGGCACGCCTCGAGCCACGGTCGAGCTCCGGTCGGGTTCGCCTACCGGCCCGGTCGTGGCCACGGCCACGCTCAACGCGACCAGCGGCACCAACTCCTGGGCGAGCCAGAGCCTCCCGGTCAGCTACCCGGCCGGCACGCAGCGGCTCTACCTGGTATTCGGTGCGGTGTCGGGCGGCCCGACCACCGCGCTGGTCAACCTCAACTGGGTGGAGTTCGGCGCGGCAGCGCCGTAACCCAAGACGTGGAGGGCGGGAACGGACGCCGACCGGTCCCGCTCACCACAGCCCCGTCCGCCCTGCCCGCCGGGCCGGGACAGCGTCGTTGCCGCCGACTCCGACGCCGTCGCGGTGGTGCCATCTCGGCAGGCGGGTGGGCGGGGCCCAAAAGCATCGCTACACGTTTCCCCAGACGACCTCTAGCACGCCCGGGTAGGGAATGATCGTCTGGTATCTAATCAAGGTTGGGAGGTCACTATGGCGACAGGTGTATGGCTCGCTGGCGGGCGCGGTTCAGTCGCCGTGACCAGCATCGTTGGCGCGACGGCGATCAAGGCCGGGCTGGCCGACCCCACCGGCTGCGTCACCGAGCTGGAGCAGCTGCGCAGCCCGGCGCTGCCAGCCCTCACCGACCTGGTCTTCGGCGGTCACGACCCGGCGTCCACCCGGCTGTGCAAGAAGGCCGAGGCGCTGGCCGACGCCGGCGTGGTGCCCGCGCGCCTCGTCGCCGCGCTCACCGACGAGCTGGCGGCCGTCGAGCCGGAGATCCGCCCGGTGCCGGCGGCCGCCACCCAGCTCGAGACCGCCGCGCTCATCGCGGAAGACATCGCCGCGTTTCGCTTCCGCCACGGCCTGGAACGCGTAGTGGTGGTCAATGTCTCGTCCACCGAGCCGGCTGCGGCCGCCCACCCCGCGCACGCCGACGCCGACGCGCTGCGGCAGGCGCTCGGCGAGCCCGGCACGGTGCTGCCGGCCAGCTCGCTCTACGCCTACGCGGCCTTCACCTCCGGCTGCTCGTACGTCGACTTCACCCCGTCGACCGGTGCCCGGCTGCCGGCACTCGACAGCCTCGCCCACCGCCACGCCGTCCCGTACGCCGGGCACGACGGCAAGACCGGCGAGACGCTCGTCAAGTCGGTGCTCGCGCCGATGTTCGCCATGCGCCACCTGCGGGTGCGCACCTGGTCCGGCACCAACCTGCTGGGCGGCGGCGACGGCGCCAACCTCGCCGACCCGGGCGCCAACGCGGCCAAGGCCACCAGCAAGCAGCGCGTGCTCGGCGAGACGCTCGGCTACGAGCCGCAGGGCAACACCCGCATCGAGTACGTGGACGACATCGGCGACTTCAAGACGGCGTGGGACCTCATCACGTTCAGCGGCTTCCTCGGCACGTCGATGCGGATGGAGTTCACCTGGCACGGATGCGACTCCGCGCTCGCCGCGCCGCTCGTGCTCGACCTGGCCCGGCTCACCGCCGCCGCGCACAAGTCCGGCCGCACCGGCCCGCTGACCGAGCTGGCGTTCTTCTTCAAAGACCCGCTGGGTGCGGTCCTGGGGCCGGCGACATCCGATCCGAGGAGCGAAGCGGCGAGGACGGACGAAGCCGGATCTGCCCAGGACCCAGCGCGAGCGGAGCGAGCGCCGGCTGGCACGGTGCCGCACGCGCTGGCCGAGCAGTGGGCGCTGCTGGCGTCGTTCGTCCGCGGGCTCGCCGATGCCTAGCTTCCGTGCGTTCGCCGAGCTGGTCCGGGCGCCGGCCGCGCTCTCCGTGCCCGGCGACGTCGTCGCGGGCGCCGCGGCGGGAGGCGTGCTCGGGCCGCGCACGGCGGGGCTCGCCGCCGCGTCGGTGTGCCTCTACTGGTCCGGCATGGCCGCCAACGACTGGGCCGACCGCGAGCTCGACGCGGTGGAGCGCCCGGAGCGGCCGATCCCGTCCGGCCGGGTCACGCCGCCGCAGGCGCTGGGTGTCGCGGCCGGCCTGACCGCCGCCGGCGTCGCGCTCGCCGCTCTCGCCGGCGGCCGCCGCGCGCTGTCCGTCGCACTCCCGCTGGCCGGCGCGGTGTGGGCGTACGACCTGCGGGCCAAGAACACCCCCGCCGGCCCTGCCGTCATGGCCGCCTGCCGGGGGCTCGACGTGCTGCTCGGCGCGTCGCGGGGCAACGTGGTCCGGGCGCTGCCGGCGGCGCTGACGGTCGCCGCGCACACGTACACGGTGACGGCGCTCTCCCGCCGTGAGGTCTCCGGCGCCGACCGCACGCTGCCCGCCGCCACCCTGGCCGGCACGGCCGCGGTGGCGCTGTCGGCCGGCCTGCCCGCCGCGCGCAACGGGCGGGGTGCGGCCGCCGCGGTGCCGGGCGCGCTCGCCGCCTGGTACGCGGCCGGCTACGGCGCCGCACAGGCCCGGGTCGCCGCAGACCCGTCCGCCGCCCGGGTACGCGCGGCCGTCGGCGCCGGCATCACCGGCCTGCCACCGCTCCAGGGCGCGCTCGCCGCCGGTGCCGGCGCACCGGCCGCCGGCGTGGTGGTCGCCGCCATCGCGCCGCTCGCCCGCCGTCTCGCCCGGATGGTGTCACCGACATGACGCTTCGATTCGGGTACGGCACCAACGGCTTCGCCAACCATCGGCTCACCGACGCGCTGGCGGTCATCGCCGACCTGGGCTACGAGGGCGTGGCGCTGACGCTCGACACCGACCACCTCGACCCGTTCGGGCCCGACCTGGCGCGCCGCACCGACGACGTGGCGTCCACACTGGACCGGCTCGGCCTGTCGACGGTCATCGAGACCGGTGCCCGGTACCTGCTCGACCCGTGGCACAAGCACGCGCCGACGCTGCTGCACGACGAGCCGGGCAAGCGCCTGGAGTTCCTGCGCCGGGCCGTACGCGTCGGTGCCGACCTGGGCGCCGAGGCGGTCTCGTTCTGGTCCGGCGTCACACCGGCCGGCGTCGTCGACCCGTGGAGCCGCCTGGTGCGCGGCTGCGCCGAGATCGTGGAGTTCGCCGCGGCGGCCGGCGTGACGCTCGGCTTCGAACCCGAGCCCGGCATGCTGGTCGACGACATCGCCGCGTGGCGCCGGCTGCACGCCGACCTCGGCGCCCCGCCCGGCTTCGGCATCACGCTCGACATCGGACACTGCCGGTGTCTGGAGCCGGTGTCCGTGCCGGAGTGCGTGACCGCGGTGGCCGACCACCTCGTCAACGTGCAGATCGACGACATGCGCCGGGGTGTGCACGAGCACCTGGAGTTCGGCACCGGCGAGATCGACTTCCCACCGGTACTGCGGGCGCTGACCGAGGCCGGCTACCGCGGCCTGGTCGCCGTCGAGCTGCCCCGCCACTCGCACGCCGCGCCCACGGTCGCCGCTCACTCCATCGAGTTCCTCCGCAAGGCAGAGCGGGATGGGGAGGCTTCGTGACCACTGTGACCGAGCTTCGGGCGGCCGTACCCGCGCAGGGCTGGCTCGGCGAGGCGCTGGAGCGCGTAGCGGCGGATCCAGGCGCGATCGGGCGGCTCTTTCCCGCCGCCGGGCGCCGGGTCGGGCGCGAGCCGCTCGCGGATCCATCCGGCTGGACCACCGACGAGGCGGCGCGGGCGCTGCTGCTCGCCGCGCTACCGAAGGATCGGGTCGTGGCCGAGGCGGAAGGGCTGTACCGCTACGGCGACGCGGCCGAAAAGCGGGCCGTGCTCAAGGCGCTGCCGCTGCTGCCCATCGCGGACGAGGGCGTGCCACTGCTGCGCGACGCGATCCGCACCAACGACACGCGTCTGGTGGCCGCCGCACTCGGGCCGTACGCCCGGCACCTCGACGACGCGGCCTGGCGGCAGGCGGTGCTCAAATGCGTCTTCATGGGCGTGCCGCTCTCCAGTGTGGACAGTCTTGACGAGCGCGCGGACGCCGAGCTCGCCACGATGCTCGCCGGCCTCGTCGAGGAGCGCCGGGCGGCCGGCCGCGACATGGCCCCCGACGCGCTCGCCCTGCTCGACCGGTTGAAGGGACTCTGATGCGCATCTTCGACCCGCACATCCACATGACCTCGCGGACCACCGACGACTACGAGCGGATGGCGGCCGCCGGCATCACCGTGATCGTCGAACCGGCGTTCTGGCTCGGGCAGCCGCGGACGAGCGCCGGCTCGTTCACCGACTACTTCGACTCGCTGGTCGGGTGGGAGCCGTTTCGGGCCAGCCAGTTCGGCGTGCGTCACCACGCCACGATCGCGCTCAACCCCAAGGAGGCCAACGACCCGCGCTGCCGCGAGGTGCTTGACCTCCTCCCGCGCTACCTGGAGAAGGACGGCGTGGTCGCGGTCGGCGAGGTGGGCTACGACTCGATGACGCCCGAGGAGGACGAGGTCTTCGCCGCGCAGCTCGCCCTCGCGGTGGAGCACGAGCTGCCCGCGCTGGTCCACACGCCGCACCGCGACAAGGCGCGGGGCACCGAGCGGAGCCTGGCGGTCGTGGCCGAGTCGGGCATCGACCCGGGGCGGGTCGTCATCGACCACCTCAACGAGGTCACCGTCGGGCTGGTCCGCGACAGCGGGTGCTGGCTGGCCTTCTCCATCTACCCGGATACCAAGATGTCGCCGCCGCGCATGGTGAAGATCCTGGAGGAGTACGGGCTGGAGCGGATGCTTGTCAACTCCGCCGCCGACTGGGGCCGCTCCGACCCGCTGCTGACCCGCACCACCGCCGACGCGATGCTCGCCGCCGGCTTCAGCGAAGACGACGTCGACCTCGTGCTGTGGCGCAACCCCGTTGCGTTCTACGGCCAGTCCGGCCGGCTCGACTTGTCCGATGTGGAGGAGAAGGAAGCGACCTTCGCCGGCAACTCCATCCTCCGGGGAGGCAGCTGATGCACCTGAGCTACTGCACCAACGTGCACCCGGCGGAAGACTTCGACGGGATCGTGCGGCAGTTCGACACGTACGCCGCCGCCATCCGCCGCCACCTCGACGCCGACGTGCTCGGGCTGGGGCTGTGGCTGGCCGCTCCGCTCGCCGCCGAGCTGGCCACCGACGCCGCGCTGCGGCAGCGCCTGCGCCGCGAGCTGGACACGCGCGGGCTGGAAGTGGTGACCCTCAACGGCTTCCCGTACGAGGCGTTTCAGGCGCCGGTGGTCAAGCTCGGCGTCTACTACCCGGACTGGACCGACCGCCGCCGGCTCGACTACACGTTGAACCTCGCTCGTGTGCTCGTCGACCTGCTACCGGACCGGGCGGCGCGCGGCTCGATCTCCACGCTGCCGCTGGCCTGGCGGGAGCCGTGGGACTCCGGCCGCGCGGACGCCGCCAACCGCACGCTCGACGAGCTGGCCGCCGGCCTCGCCGGGATCGCCGAGCGGTCCGGCCGGCCGGTGCGGGTCGCCTTCGAGCCCGAGCCGGGCTGCGTCGTGGAAAACACCGCGCAGGCCGCCGCCGCGCTGTCCGGTGTGGACACCGATCGGCTCGGCGTCTGCCTCGACCTGGCCCACCTGGCCTGCGCCTGGGAGGAGCCGGTCGAGGCGCTGGCTCGGCTCCGGGCCGCTGGCCTGCCGATCGTGAAGGTGCAGGTCTCCGCCGCGCTGGAGGCCGCGGACCCGGTCGCCGCGGCGGACGTGCTGCGGGGGTACGTCGAGCCGCGCTTCCTGCACCAGACCCGTTCCGCGCACGGAGACGCGGCCGACGACCTCGACGAGGCGCTGGAGCGGGAGTTCAAGGGCCCCTGGCGGGTGCACTACCACGTGCCGCTGCACGCCGAGCCGGCCGCGCCGCTCACCTCCACCGTCCCGGTCCTGCGCACCGCGATGCGTGAGCTCCTGGCGGGTGAATACTGCGACCACTTCGACGTGGAGACGTACACCTGGGGTGTACTACCGGAAGAACAGCGGCCGCGCACGGACGCCGACGTGGCCGCGGGCATCGCGGCGGAGCTGGCTTTCGCCCGTTCCCTGATGAATGAGGAGGCACGATGACCACGCCACTGGTCGTCATCGACGTGGTGGGGTTGACGCCCCGGCTGCTGGCACACATGCCGAAGCTCAAGGCCGTCGCCGACGCCGGCTTCCACGCCTCGCTCGGCACCGTGCTGCCGGCGGTCACGTGCAGCGTGCAGTCCACGTTTCTGACCGGGGAGACACCCGCCGGGCACGGCATCGTGGGCAACGGCTGGTACTTCCGGGACCTCGGCGAGGTGCTGCTGTGGCGCCAGCACAACGCACTCGTCGGCGGCGAGAAGCTGTGGCACGCGGCCCGCAAGGCCCAGCCCGGCTACACCGTGGCCAACGTCTGCTGGTGGTACGCGATGGGCGCGGACGTCAACTGGACGGTCACGCCGCGCCCCATCTACTACGCCGACGGGCGCAAGGAGCCCGACTGCTACACGGATCCGCCCGAGCTGCACGACGACCTCGTCGGCGCGCTGGGCGGCTTTCCGCTCTTCACCTACTGGGGCCCGACGGCCGGCCTGCCGTCGTCGGAGTGGATCTGCAAGGCCGCCGAGAAGATCATGGCGGACCACAACCCCGACCTGACCCTCGTGTACGTGCCGCACCTCGACTACGACCTCCAGCGCTTCGGGCCGTCGGCGCCGAAGGCGGCCGCCGCCGCGTCGGCACTCGACCGAGTGCTCGCGCCGCTGCTCGACGCGGCCGCCGCACGGGGCGCGACGGTGGTGGCCCTCTCCGAGTACGGCATCACCGACGCCCGGCGCCCCGTGGACATCAACCGGACGCTGCGTAGCGAGGGCTTCCTGCGGGTGTACACACAGGACGGTATGGAGTACCTGGACCCGTGGACCTCGCGGGCGTTCGCCGTCGCGGACCACCAGATCGCCCACGTGTACGTCAAGGACCCGGCCGACATCCCCGCCGTCGCGAAGCTCTGCTCCAATCTGGAGGGTGTCGACGAGGTGCTCGACGAGGCGGGCAAGGCGGCGCACGGGCTCGACCACGAGCGCTCCGGCGAGCTGGTGCTGGTGGCCGAGCCGGACGCCTGGTTCACGTACTACTACTGGCTCGACGACGACCGCGCTCCCGACTTCGCCCGCCTTGTCGAGATCCACCGCAAGCCCGGCTACGACCCCGCGGAGCTCTTCTTCGACCCGGCCAATCCGGGCGCGGCCAAGCGGCGGGCGGGCGCCGCTCTGGCCCGCAAAAAGCTCGGCATGCGATACCTGATGAGTGCGGTCGGCCTCGACGCCGGCGCGAAGGCGGTGCGCGGCACGCACGGCCGCCTCCCGGCCCACCCGAACGACGCGCCGGTGCTCATCTGCTCGGACCGCTCGGCCGCCCGCCCACACCTCGCGGCGACGGAGGTCAAGCGCTTCCTGCTCAGCCTGGCCGGGCTGAAGCCATGACGGTCGAGGTCGCCCGGGAGTCCGAACTGGACGATCTGCGCAGGCGTTTCGACGCCGAGCTCGCGGCGTTCATCGGCCGGCAGGACCCGGACTGGCCGGACGGCGCGCCGCGCGGGGTGCTGGCGACGCTGCGGCGGTTCGTGCTCGCGGGTGGCAAGCGGCTGCGGCCGATGTTCTGCTACTGGGGCTGGCGCGGCGCCGGCGGCCTCGACCGTCCCGAGGTGGTGGTCGCGGCCGCGGCGCTGGAGCTGTTCCACGCGTTCGCGCTCATCCACGACGACATCATGGACGGCAGCGACCGGCGCCGGGGCGAGCCGTCCGTGCACAAGGTCTTCGCGGAGCTGCATACCAAGTCGATGTGGCGCGGGGACTCGGCCTCCTTCGGGCGCAACACCGCGCTGCTCTGCGGCGACCTCTGCGCGGCGTGGGCCGACCAGATGTTCCACGAGTGCGGCCTGCCGCCCGAGCAGATCCACCGCGGATACGGCGTCTTCGCGCACATGCGCACCGAGGTGATCGCCGGCCAGTACCTCGATCTGGTCTCCGGGGTCGGCGACGGCTCGGTGGCGAGCGCGCTCACCGTGATCAGGATGAAGGCCGCGCGATACACGGTGACCCGGCCGCTCCAGATCGGCGCCGGGCTGGCCGGGGGAGGCCAGGAGCTGCACGCCGCGTACACCGCGTTCGGCGACCCGCTCGGCGACGCGTTCCAGCTCCGCGACGACGTGCTCGGCGTCTTCGGCGATCCCGCGCTCACCGGCAAGTCCATCCTGGACGATCTACGTGAGGGCAAGCCGACCGTGATGATGGCGCTGGCGCGCAGCGGCGCCGACCGGGCGCAGGCCGCCCGGCTGCGCGACCTCTTCGGCAACCCCGATCTCGACGCCGGCGGCGCCGAGGAGCTGCGCGCCATCATCGTCGACACCGGCGCCCTGGAGCGCATCGAGCAGATGATCCGGGTACGCGCCGACGCGGCCGTCGCCGCCCTCGCCGACGCCCCGATCCCCGTCGAGGCGCGCGAGGCGCTCGTGGGGCTGGCCGGATCGGCGATCAACAGGCAGCGCTGACGCCGTTGTATGGCAGACTCTGAGCCGTCCGTTCCGGGACGGTTCGGGAGGTGACCATGGCGCTACGGATGGTAGCGGCGTGGGTGTCATGAGCCGCCGCCCCACCGTCGACACCGTGCGGCGGGCCGTGCGCAGCACGCGGGCCTGGGCGCGCGCGGTCGCCCCCGGCGCGCTGCCCGACTTCCTCGTCATCGGCGGCCAGCGGTGCGGCACCACATCGCTGCACCGGTACCTCGCCGAGCACCCGCAGGTCCGTGCCGCGACCGGCAAGGAGATCCAGTTCTTCAGCATCCACTATGGACGCGGAGAGCGCTGGTACCGCGGGCACTTCCCGGCGCCGATGGCCGGGCGGCTGAGCTTCGAGGCGAGCCCGTACTACCTCTTCCACCCGCGCGCGGCCGAGCGGGCGGCGGCCACACTGCCGTACGGGAGGTACATCGCGCTGCTGCGCGACCCGGTCGAACGGGCGTATTCGCACTACCTGCAAACCCGTTCGTACGGCGCGGAGTCGCTCACGTTCGCCGAGGCGATCGCGGCCGAGCACGACCGGCTGGCGTGGGCCTTGCGCGCCGGTCCGGACAGCCGGGCCGCCCACACGGTGCTCCGCCGGTACTCGTACGCGGCCCGCGGGCGGTACGCCGAGCAGCTGGAGCGGTGGTTTCGCCACGTGCCGCGCGACCGCATCATGGTCGTGCGCAGCGAGGACTTCTACGCCGATCCCGCGACGACGTACGCGGAGCTGCTGGAGTTTCTCGACCTGGAGCCGTTCCTGCCGCCGCGGTTCGCCCAGCACACCCGGCGCGTGGAGCGGGGCGGGCCGCCGGAGGAGGTGGCTCGGGCGCTGCGTGACTACTTCGTGCCGTACAACGCGCGGCTGGCCGAGCTGCTGGGCTGGTCCGATCCATGGCCTGCTTCCGATTTGCCCGACTGATCCACACTGCAACCGCACGCGGCGGCGACCGCATCTCCGGAGTGAGGAGATGGGGAGGGTTCCGTGCGAGGTGAGGAAGAGCGCGAGTACGTCGAGTTCGTGACCACACGCCGACCCGTACTGCACCGCGCCGCGTACCTGATGTGCGGCGACCAGCATCGGGCCGACGACATCGTGCAGGCCACGATGACGGCGCTTTACCGAAAGTGGCGGCGTGCCCGAGAGGCGGACAACCTCGACGCGTACGTGCACCGGATGCTCGTCCGGGCCTACCTGGCCGAAAAGCGGCTCGGCTGGGCGCGGGTGCGGCTGATGTCCGAGCCACCGGAACGCGTCGCCGCCTCGCCGCCGGCCGGTGTCGAGGAGCGGGACTCGCTGCGCACCGCGCTCGCCCGGCTGCCCCGGGCGCAGCGCACGGTGCTCGTGCTCCGCTTCGCCTGCGACATGTCGGTCGACGACGTGGCGGCGGCGCTGCGCACTTCGCCCGGCAACGTCAAGAGCCACACGAGCAGAGGCCTGGCCGCCCTGCGGGATCTCCTCGACGTTCAGATTCACACACCGGGGAGGAAAGATGCAGTGGGATGAAGAGCGGGCCGGCGAGGCCCTGCGTACGTTGATGCGGGACACCGACGTCCCGCCGATCGGCTCCGACGTGGAGCGCGCCCGGCGCACCGGCCGTCGCCAGACGATCAGCCGCCGCGCGGCGGTGGCCGCGGCCGTGACGGTGATCGTCACCGGGACCTCCGCGGTGGCCGCCGCGACGCTGCGCCGGGATGACCCGGTGGAACTGGTCGCGGACGACCGCCCCGTGTCCTGCCGGTTGGTGGAGACGCTGGCGCTCCCGCCCGGGGCCACGACCGGTGGGGTGGCCGGCGCGGACGGTTCCGGCCGCTATGCCGTCGGATATGCCCGGGCCAGCCAGGAGGAGGTGGCGGCACAGGCGGTGCTCTGGAAGGACAAGGTTCCCACGGTGCTCAGTGGCGTGCCGGTCGGAGACTCGGCCGCCGTCGCGGTCAACAGCCGGGGCGATGTCCTCGGGAGCCCGTGGCTGATGCGGACCGGGGACCCGAAGCGGCCGGCGCAGGTGTGGCTGTATCGGGACGGCCGGTTCGTGAATTTGGCGGCACCGAAGGGCTTCCAGGATCCCTCGGCGAGCGCGCTCAACGATCGTGGGGATGTCGTCGGCACGGCGCGATCGGGCGACCGGTGGCACGCCGTCGTGTGGCCGGCTGGCGCACTGGACAGGCCACGCGTCCTCGCCGCTCCGGAAAACGCGCTCGCGCACGGGATAGGCGCCGACGGCACCGTGGTGGGCGAGACCCGGCCGGTGGTCGGGAAACTCAAGGGCGAGCACCAGCCCGGCCGGCCGTACCTCTGGACCAAGGAGGGCCGTGCCCGCGAGCTGAAGGTGCCGACCGGTTGGGACGGCGGCGGCGCGCTCACCGTTCACGACGGTTGGGTCCTGGGGTTCGTCGTCCGCGCCAAGATGGACAAGGGTTTCCAGACCCAGGAGATGGCACCGGTGCGCTGGAGGCTCAAGGGCGGCCCCGCCCAGATCCTGGGGGAGCCGACCGACACCCTGAACGCCGTCGGTAACACCGGCTGGTTCAGCGCCCTCACGGTGCCCACCGGGTGGTCGCCGACGGTGCTGACCTACGTCGACGGCCGGATCCGGCGAGGGCCGGTGCCGACGGCCGACCCCGACCGGAAAGGTCCGAAGGGCGAGGCGATCCCGGTGCCCGTCATCGGCGAGGGTGCGGTGTGGGCACAAGAGGTGGGGCACGAGCTGACCGTGCTCGCCAACGGGTCACCGGAGGAGAAGGCGCCGAAGCCCGGCATCTGGAAGTGCCAGCTCTGACGCACGGCGCGCACGAGGGTCTCCGTGGGCCCGCCGACGCTCACGGAGACCTTGGCGCGCTCCTACCGGTTGAGCAGGTCGGCGCAGCCGGCCTCGTCGGGAAGGAGCGGGCGGAGGATGACCGTCCACTTGCGACCGTCCGATGTCCACGGTGTGGCGGCGTTGGCCTTGCCGGCCGCGGCGAGCACCTTGGCGGTGTCGGCGCCGGTGACCGTGACGCAGCCGGTCTCCAGGCCCTTGCCGACCGAGGTGCCGGGCAGTGCCGGCCCGGGCCACGCGACCGCCGTCTGCTCCTTGCCGACGGTGGCCGGGTCGGGCGCGACGTACGGCGAGGCGATGGCCGCCAGCGTGACCGGCTCGTACGCCTGCTCCGAACCGGCCTTGATGCCCAGGGTGGTGGGCAGGTCGCTGACCGCCGTGAGTAGGTCACGCAGCTTGGTGCGGGCGGCCACCTGGTCGGCGGTCAGGCCGCTGGCGTTGTCGGCCTCGCTCAGCGCGTACACCTCGGTGATGGCCGGACCACCCTCGGCGCCGACGGTGAAGCGCGTCGAGGGCGCGTCGGCGATGGGCGGCTGTCCCAGGTCTTTGGCGGTGCCGACACCGGCGCCAGTGGCGCGGGCGACGAGCTTGTCCACGTCCGCGCTCGAGATCTTGATCACCTGGAGGTTGGGCAGCGCCGGACCGGGGTAGATCGCGGGCTGCGGGCCCTGGACGATCGCGCGCCCGTCGCCGTAGATCGTCACGATGGGTAACCGTGCGACGTTGTCGCCCGGAGTCGTGAAGCCGCCGGTGTGGTCGATCCGCAGCGCGACGGTGTCCGGGTCGCGCGGCTCCGGCGCGCCGGCCGGTAGCGTGCTGTTACCGCCATCCTGGGCGCACGCGACCAGCAAAAACAGGGATGCGGCGGCAGCCGCGCGAAAGCCGGGTGCGATGGTCATCTCCTTTTGACGGCGTTGTGGCGTGTCCGGTTCCCGACTGCGATAACGTGTATGGATGTCCGACGCCGCGCCCACCCGCCGCGAGCGGGGTCGCCTGCGCGGACGTCTGGCCGTGGGTCTCGCCCTCCTGGGCGTGCTGGCCATTCCGGGGTCCGCCCACGCGGCCACCCCGCCCGACGTGTCGACGCCGGTGAGCGTCTGCGTCGAGGTTGGAGTGTCCACAGAGATCGATGCGGCGGCCGTGGCCGAGGCTCCCGCCGCTGTCGCGCCCGAGGCCGAGCCGCGGGTCGCGCAGGCGCCGGTGCCCGCCGGGCAGGTCACGGCCACCAGTGCCGACCGGTCGGCGACGGGCCAGCGTGCCCCGCCGCGGCCGGCTCGCTGACCCCCGGCACACGACCCTCCTCCCGTTACCCCTCTATCCCGTGGGTGAGGTGTATTCCGTGAATATCGACTTCCATGGTTTCCTGATCGACGTCCGTGGCGCCGCCCTCATCTGGCTGGCGCTCATCGTGATCGGCGCGGCCCCGTTCGTGGCGATGGCGGTGTCCGCCCAGCGCCGCTGGCGGCGGACCCGGCCGCGACCTGAGCGGCGGGTCAGGGCGCGGCGCGAGTCACCCGCCGCGCGCGAGGCCGAGCTGCGCCGGTACGCGGAGGAGGTCGCCGTCGCGGCGAGCCGGGCCGCGGTCACGGCGGAGCGGCGGCGCGCCGAGTGGGCCGCGGTGTCACGCACCCAGCAGGCCGCGTGGCGGGCCTACGACGACGCGACCGAGGCGGCGCGACGGTCAATTCAGGCGGAGGCCTTTGGTGTACCGGATACACCATCCACAGTGGATGAGCTCGTGGCGCGCCGTCGCTACCTGGAGCGGGCCGCCGCGACCGCCTACCGCCGCGGAGACCTTACGGCAGAAGAGTTTGGCGACGTGATCGCCGGTCGGGGCGGATGGGATCCGCGTCGCCACCCGTTCGAGCAGGAGACCCGCCTGCGCGTCGCCCGACGCGACCGGCTGCGCCGCGCGTGCGAAACACTGTCCGAAGTAGAACGTGCGGCGTGGCGTGCGGCGGAGGTCGCCGTGGCCGCCAAGCGGAGCCTCGACAGCGAGGCACTCTCGGCCGCGCTGCGCGTGCGGCAGGCGTCGAGCCCAGCCCGCAGCACCCGCCCGGCCCGCCGCCCGGTGCGCAGCGTGCGCCCGATGCCCGCGTGGAACGCCGACACCGCACCGATCCCGCGCGTCGTGCTCACCTGAGCGGCGGCTCAGCGGCCGGCGTTGCGCGGGTGGTGCTTGGCCGTGCGCTCGTTGCCGCGGCGATACTGCCCGGTCCACCGCGCCATGACCTGCTGCGGGTCGCCCTCCTCGACCTCGGCCAGAAACTCCGCCGCCCGGCCGCCGCGCACCGTGGTGGCGGGCCGACCCCGGTGCCGGATGAGCACGGTGCCATCCGCGCGGACCGAATATTCGAAACCATCGGGACCAGCCATAGCGGCATGGTCCCATCCCCGGCGGTCAGTCGTCGAGACTGACCATCGTGAGGTTGACGGTGGTGCCGGTCATCCCGCTCGCCCGGTCGGGGGCCAGGAAGACGGCCATGTGCGCCATCTCGTCGAGCGCTTCGGCTCGCACGGTTCGGCCTCCCACGCTCATCCCCAGCCGCCAGCCGCCGGAGGTGGCGTAGCCTCGCGCTGATGGGACAGGGCACGGATGCCGGGCGCGGCACGGCGGAGCTGCTGGAGGCGGCGCGAGCCGGTGACGGCGACGCGTTCGGGCGCCTGGTCGGGCCCTTGCGCGGGGAGTTGCGTGCGCACTGCTACCGGCTGCTGGGCTCGCTCCACGACGCCGACGACGCGGTCCAGGACACCCTCGATCGGGCGTGGCGGAGCCTGGCGCGGTTCGACGACCACGGCGGGCACATCAGACCGTGGCTGTACAAGATCGCGACGAACCGCGCGCTGACGCTCGTCGAGCGCCGGAAGCGGCGGGAGCTGCCCACCGACATGAGCCCGGAGGGCGCGCCGCTGGTCGAGGCGGCATGGGTCGAACCGTTCCCGGATCGGTTGATGGACTGGACCGCGGGGTTGAGCCCGGAGGCCCGGGTGATCGCGCGGGAGAGTGTGGAGCTGGCGTTCGTCGCCGCGCTTCAGCACCTGTCGCCCCGGCAGCGGGCCGTCCTCCTGCTGCGCGAGGTCCTCGGCTATCCGGCGAGCGAAACCGCCGGCCTGCTGGACACCTCGGTCGCCGCCGTCAACAGCGCCCTGCAACGCGCGCGCAAGGTCCTCGCCGACCTGCTGCCGGAGGCCAGCCAGGCACGCACCCTCGACGCGCTCGGCGACGCGGGGCAGCGGGAGGTCGCCCGGCGGTACGCGACGGCGTGGGAGGCCGGCGACATCGAGGGCATCGTGGCCATGCTCACCGAGGACGCGCGGTACTCGATGCCGCCGCTCACGGCCTGGTACACGGGCCACGACGGGATCCGCGGCTTCCTCCTCGACGGGGTCCTCCGGCGTCGCTGGCGCTTCCTGCCTGTCTGGGCCAACGGGCAGCTGGCGTTCGGCACGTACATGTGGGACGACGCCCGCTCCGCCTTCATGCCCTGTGGGCTGGACCTGGTCATGCTGCGCGGCCGGCGGGTGGCCGAGGTCGTCTCGTTTCTGGAAGCCGACCTGACCAGCTTCGGCCTGCCGGCTCAACTCGCCGAAAACGACCCGCCGGCGCGCGATGAGTTTGCCGGGTGGCCCGGGTTGTAGTCCTGACCGACATGGCAACCGGAAGGACAGAGCCCACATGGCCACCAACCAACAACAGATCCGCACCCTAATCGAACGCTGGGCCGAGGCCGTGCACCGCGGCGACCTCGACGCCGTGCTCGCCGACCACGCCGACGACATCGTGATGTTCGACGTGCCGCCGCCGCACGAAGGCGTGCGGGGGATCGACGCCTACCGTGAGACGTGGCCGCCCTTCTTCGAGTGGCAGGCGCAGGGGGCGTCGTTCGACATCGAGTCGCTGGACGTGACCGCCGGCGAGGAGGTCGCGTTCGCCTACGCGCTGCTGCGTTGCGGCACGGCGGACGAGTTCGCCGCCAACCCCGCCAACCGGCTGCGGTTGACGCTCGGCCTGCACAAGCGGGACGGCAGGTGGGTGGTCACCCATGAGCACCACTCGTTCCCGCTCGCCAGTTAGGCCACTGTGGACGATCTGGTACCTCGGGGAGCCGAGCCCGCCAGCGGGCTCTCGTCGAGATACCTGACCTCGTAGACCCGCTCGGCGAACTTCCAGCCCTCCGGGGTGCGCTGGTAGCGGTCGTGATAGATGGCGAAGTTGATCCCCTGGCGGCCGTCGAGCGTGCGCGCGATCTCCTGGATGTACGTGCGGCCGGTCGCTGTGTCGCCGTCGAGCTGGATCGTGCCGGGGTGCGTGTTCTGCACGAAGAAGTCCCACTGGGCCTGAAGGCGCTCGCCCCCGGCACGGATCTCCTCGCGGCCGATCAGCTCGGCCGGGATGTTGGGCATCCGCAGCGCGCCGTCCGGTATGAACAGCGACGCCAGGCGGACGCGGTCGCGCATCATCGCCGCGTCGCTGAACTCGCCGCGCAGCGCCTCGATCTCGACGCGGTCCGCGATGGTCTGGAAGTCAGTCATCTGTTTCCTCCTTTGTGCGTACGACGGCGCAGCCCATCGGAATGTGAGGCGGCGCGCCGCCACGGCGCCGCCGCGCGCTGACCGGCGGGTTACGCTGTGGTCGGCGTCGTCCGCGCCGCCGCACCGAGCTATTCCAGGAGGCTTCGATGCCTGAGACCGCCACGCCGCCAGACGGTGAGCCCGACGAGGCTTCGGGCGCTGGTGAGGAGACGCCGGACGTTCCCGTCTTCGCCAACCGGGCCGAGCGGCGTGCCAAGGGCAAGGGCAAGTCGGCACAGCCGCAGTCGCAACGTCAGGGCGGGTATCCGGGCGGTCGTGACTCGGTCCAGAGTCAGCGTCGATGGGGCAACCGCCGCACCGGCTGACACCACATCGCCGTCTCCGTGTGGCAGTCGCTCCCCGGCGCCGGCCTGACACAGCCGATCACTGGTGTGCGACAGCCTGCCGCCCGTGCAGCGAGGCCTGGTCAGCCGCCGCCCGGCCCGAGGCCCAGCCGGCCCGGCTGTTGACGGCTGTCGTCTGTCGTGTCCGGTCGGGAAACTGCTTTTCGAAGGCGGCACGCACCGCGTCGTCACGCGCGGCGAGCACCGGCAGCAGCTGGGCGGCGCCCGCCGACGCGGTCATTTCCCTTTCCACGACCTCCTCGGCGGCGGAGCTGAGCCGTTCGCCGATTCGCGACGCGTATGCCGTCAGGAATGACTGCCGGAACGAACGGGTCGTGTTGTGCCCACTCCTGTCGACGCTCGGCTTGGCCTGCGTCATCGCCCTCGTCGCCTGTACGAGCAGTGACGTGAACAGCAGCTCGGTCGACTCCAGATCGGCCGCGAAGCCCACAATGGTGGTGAAGCCGAACGCCTTCGTCCACACCGCGCGGCAGTTGTTAGCCTCCGCGACCACCTGTAGCAGCAATGTCTTGGGCGCCTCGTACGGATTGTCTATGATCACGCGGCGGGTCGATGGCTGATCACGGACGCCCGTCTTCGCGACGAGCAGGGTGTGATCGATGCGATGACGGGCCATCAACTCTTGTGCCTTCGCCGTGAAGGCGTCGGCTTCCTCAGGGAACTCGGTCGACTCCGCCTTGGCCAGCAACGCACGGACCCGAGAGATCAACCGCTGATCGAGGTCGGTGGTGGGTGTCACCGCGGCGGCGACGGCATCGCCCGGCATAGGGCCAACCGGTGCGATCGGCGGCAACGTCGCGAGCAGATGGAGCACCTCGATGACGGTGATGATCATCCCAGCGCGGTCGACGCCCTCCCGCTCGCCCCACGCGGTCACGTAGTGGTCGTCGTGCTCCCACCACACCCGCGCGTCAAGGGTGGACAACTGCGACTGCCACTGCTGGTGGACGGCCGCCCTGGAGTAACTCCGCATCTGCGCCGCGATGGCGTCGACCACGAGCCGGCCGTGCCGCGTGGTGTGCTGGCGGCGGGCCACCCGTGCCAGCTCGGCCGGCTGCCAGCCGCGCCGCCACGCGCGCTCGACCTCGCGTAGCAGGGAGGCCAGCAAGGCGCGGTTGACCACCTGGATGCCGGTAGCACCACCAGGACCGGCGGACAGCAGAGCGTGGCAGCGATCGAGCTCGTCGGTGTCTTCCCGGTCGTGGGCATGGACCGCCTCGTCGATGATCTGCTCGGCGATCCGACGCTGGGACGGCACATGTGGCACGCCGAACATGCCCAACGGATCGTCAGTGCCGGCCGTCCCGGCGGCCCTTCGACGCTGTGCCGACGCCGCGGCCTTCCGCTTGGCCTTGTGCCGTTCGCGGCTGTTCTTGCCCATCGACCACTGCCCCCACCCGACGACACGAACCCAAAAAAGCTACCAACCAGACCCGCCGGCCCAGGTGCCCCGAACGAGGGAACGCCGGTGGTTACCACGATCGCGTTGCTGACCGGGCCGGGATGCCTGCCGCCATGCGGCCCGCTGCGAAGCTGGAGCGCCCGCCGGTCGAGCGCTCGACCAGATGGTCAACGCCGCACGCTCCCTCGGGCCAGAGCGGCGGTCAGGACGTGTGGCGCAACAGGGCGTCCACCACGGCCGGCCACGTCACGCGCGGCAGGCCCTGACCGATGCCGGGCAGTGTGAGCAGCGTGGCGCCCGGGATCTCCGCGGCCAGCGCCACCCCGTTTCCGTGCGGGAAGAACGGATCCTCGTCCCCGTGCACCACCAGGGTCGGCGCCGTGATCCCGCCGAGCCGCTCGCGCCACCGCGGCTGGCAGTCGATGGCCGCGAACATGCTGCCGAGGTGGCTCGCACGCTGCGCCTTCGCCGTCCGTCCCGCGCGGTCGAAGACCGACCCGATGGCCGCGCGCACGTCCTGCTCGTCGAATCCTCGCGACCCGGCCATCAGCCGCGCGCCATCAGTCATGTAGTCGACCACGCTGTCCCGATCGGTCCAGTCCGGCTGGGGACGCCCGAACAGCTGCCCCATCACCTCCGGCGCATGGTCGGGCAGGTCGGGATCGACCGGACCGGGCGCGACCGGACGGGTGGAGACCAACGTCAGCGACGCGACCTGATCCGGATGGTCGAGCGCGAGCAGCTGCGCGACGAAACCGCCGACGCCCATCCCGACCACGTGCGCACGCCCCAGATCCAGCGCCACCAGCAGCTCGGACGCGTCGGTCACCAGGTCGCGCAGGTCGTAGGCGGGCGCGTCCGGGTCGACGAACGTCGACTGGCCGGCGTCGCGCAGGTCGTAGCGCACCACGTACCGCCCGGCCAGCGCCGCGCACAGCTCGTCCGGCCAGCTCAGCACGGTGACGCCGACCAGTAGCACCGGCGGATCCGCCGGGTCTCCGGAGGTCTCCACGCACAACTCGACACCGTTGACCTTGATCCGCATTCCCGCTCCCTTCGAGTCGTCAACTGAGACGAATCAGCACGCGGAAACTCATCGCACCGCTCTGACGACCACCGGAAGAACACCCGACCTTGTCCAGGGAGCGCGGCGGCCCCGAAACCTCAGTTCAAGAGCAGATTTGAGCTACCGCGACGTCCGTCGTGGTCCATGCCGTTGCTCCCGCGGCCTCACCCGTCCGCCGCTGGTCCCGCTCACCCCGGGTCGTACCGCGCGCGGTCGCCGTTTGTCCACAACGCCCCGCTCTGAGGCGGCGGCGACAGATCGAATCGAGGTGCCGTGACCGTGAGTGACCGCCGCGACGATACGCACGGCGCACGATGCGAGATCTTGGAGAGTGGGCGGTATATCAACCCTAACCGTCCTAGATCTCAAAGCCCGACCCCCCGCGGCTGGTGACGCTGCGTCAGGAGGGTCTACCCATAACCCCAGGTGGAGTCCAAGCGGCGGCACGCCGATCTCAGCGGCGAAGCCAAGGAAGTCACGGTACCCAGGCAGGGCGTCGTGGCATTCCATGGCTTGGCGGCACGACTCGATCCAATCGCCGGCTGAGCGTCGCACCGGGTAGCCTGCCGTCCGTGCAGCCCGCTTCGAAGATGGAGCGCCGGGTGGTGACCGCCGCCGAGCAGGCGCTGACCCGCCAGCGTTACGTGAGCCCGCTCGATGTGCTGACTGGGATGGGCTGGGTGCCGCTCGGGCGGGTGACGGACTGGCGGCAGGGCCGCGCGCCGCACCTCGAGGCCATCTCGGCGGTGTCGGCCGACCGGATCGCCGACGCGCTGGAGGTGTTCCGCCGCTGGGTGGCCGGCCGTGGCCTGCGGCCCAGCGAGGTCGAGTACCTGGCCGCCACGCGCGACCGGCGGCCGCTGCGCTTCACCGCCGCCGGTGATCCCGCGCTCGAGCTCACCTACCGCACTCATTGGATGCCGGCGGACCTGCCGGAGCGGCAGCGGGAGCGGCTGACCACCCGGCAGAGCAAGCCACCGGACCTGGTGGTGGTGCAGCCATTGAAGGTGTTCACCTGCGTCGGCTGCGGGCGCACCGACGCCGACATGCTGATGATGGAGGATGCCGGGCCAGCCTGCCTCACCTGTGCGGACCTCGATCACCTGGTGTTCCTGCCAGCCGGCGACGCGGCACTGACCCGTCGTGCGAAACAGGCCAGCCGGCTCTCGGCGGTGGTGGTGCGGTTCAGCCGCTCCCGCAAGCGCTACGAGCGGCAGGGACTGCTGGTCGAGGACGCCGCGGTCGAGCAGGCGGAGCAGCAGTGCCTGTCCGATGAGGAGGCCCGTGCCCGCCGCCGCGATCGGGACCGGGAGCGGCGAGAGGTCGCGGACGAGCGGTTCCAGCAGGATTTGGCCGAACAGATCGGCCGGCTGTTTCCCGGCTGCCCGCCGCGGCGGGCAGCGGCGATCAGCCGACATACCGGTACCCGCAGCAGCGGCCGGGTGGGGCGTAGCGCCGCTGGTCGGGCGCTCGACCCCGACGCCGTGACCCTGGCCGTGATCGCCTCGGTACGGCACGAGGACACCGAGTACGACGAACTGCTGATGGCCGGTGTGCCACGTGAGCAGGCCCGGGAGCGGATTCGCGACGACATCGACCGCGTCCTCGAACGGTGGCGACACCCGGCTTGACGGTCGGACTGCGTCCTGGGCCTTCCAATTCTGCGACAGCCCGGAGTCAAGGCGTCAGCGTTTGCCGAGCAAGGCCCGTGCGACCTGCGCCGGGTCGTTCAGTTGTGGTAAGGCGGCCATGCCGCCGCTGTCTGGCTGGTTGGGTGGTGGAGCGGCGTGGCGACGTCGCGGGATCTCGATCGCCGGACCGCCGTCGGTGCGGAATGCGGCGGGGGCGTGGCCCGCGGCGCGTAGTGCGGCCAGCGTTTCGGCCTGCGGTTTCGCGCTGGCGACCACGGTCGGGGCGAGCCGGACCAGGTGCAGGGTCTGAAGTGAGCGGGTGTTGAGTATTTCGGTGAGCAGGGTTTCGTCGTCGCTGCACAGGCAGCAGCCGGTTGGGTGCACTTGAACCCGGCCGTACCGGCGGGCTACGTCGTCGATCAGGTAGGCGAGTGTTTGGGGTACGCGGCCGCCTTCGGCTACCTCGGTGATCTGGGTGAGCAGGTCCGCTGCGTTGTTACCGGCGTCGAGCGCGGCGCGGATGCTGGCCGGCGAGAAACGCCAGGTCCACGCGCCGCTGCGGGACTCTGGCGCGGCTGCGGTGTCCAGCAGGGCCAGGAGATTGGCGGACGGGATGCCGGTCACTACCGCGGTGAGGTCGTTCTGCAATATCGCCGAGCTTCGGGTGCCGGGCAGCATGGCCTGGGCGTGCCGATAGGCCGCGTCGAAGTCACCGATCACTAGGCTGCGGCAGAGTCTGGTCGTTGTTCCCTGGGCGAGTAGGCCGAGCCGATGCGCCTCCCGCCAGATGCCCGTGACGTATCGCTGCAAGTCCTCGTCGATCGGGTCGGTCAGGACTGGGCTCTGCCAAGACAGCCGGTCGGCGAGTGTGCCGGGGTCGGCAGCCTGCCCGTCGGGAACGGTGTCGACGAGAGTGCGCAAGATCAGGGCACGCAGGCCGGCCAAGGCGATCTCCTCCGCCTCGTCCCAGTAGAGGACACGGGTTGTTGTCGCGGTCGGGTCGGCCGGCGCGAGCGGGCACGCGGGCATCGTCAGCCAGGTCTGAACGATGTCGAGCAGTTGGTCGGCGGGATCGGCCGCGGCGAACTCCTCGTAGCTCATGGAGGGTGCGAGACCGGTGGCAGAGGCATCAGTGAGGCCACCGGCGGCGAGCAGTTCAATAGTCAAGCGGGTGCGGTCCTCGTCGTAGCCGGACGACTTGGTGATCCGGCGAAGTTCGCGTACGCCGAGGCCGCCGGTCTTGAGCAAGGGCACCGGGCCGCTGCTTATGGTCTCGACGGTTGCGGTGATCGCGGCGAGGGTCTCGACAGCGGCGGCTGCGGCCTCCTGTTCGGCAGCCTCTGGCTCGACCGGGGTGACACATACGGCGGGTGGCCGCGGGTCGAACGGAGCGACGTAGTCGCTCCGCAGCGCGAAAGCGACCTCGCGGGGCATATCACAGCTGCCCCACCCGGAACTGACGACGAGACCACGCTCGGCGGCCCACGGTACCGGCATCCCGGGTGCGCCGAACATGATTCCTCGCATACCAAAGGGCGAGGCCGGGCGGCGGGCGAGCATGTCGAGCAGGACACGGACTTCGGCGGGGGCCTGCGCCGCGAGGCGGCGCACGTTATCCGGCTGTGCCAGCCAGCCGGCCAGCGCGGCGATCAACTCGTTCTTGCCGTGGCCGGCGGCCGGGATGCCGTACAGCTTCGCCAGCCTGCGCAGCTCAGTCATGTTGTGTGTGGTGAGCAGCTCGGCGGCGCCGGGCCCGAGATTCAGCGGGTGCGGCCAGACCACGCTCAGTTGTGCCGCGGCGAAGCCGTCGGCGTGCGGCCAGATGAGGGCGAGCTGGGTGAGCCGGCGCAGCGCCGCGGCCAGGTCCGGGTCGTCCGCCGGTACGCCCAGCAGCGTCGCCAGCCGCACGGCGGTACACCCGTCGCCCAGCGCGGCGGCGGCCTCGCCCACCTGTAGCTGCGGCAGGGTGAGCAACGCGCAGCCGGCCGCCATCGACGAGGGGTGCAGGAGCCGTGCGGCGAGTTGGTCGGCGGTCTTCGGCGCGGGTTCGAGGGTCGCGTCGCGACGGGTCGCGACAAGACTGGTGAGCTGGTCCAGGCTCAGGGTGTGAAGGTGAGCGGCGAGGGACGGCACCCGGACAACTTACGGCGTACCCGTCTGGCGGCAAGCGGCGGTACGCCGTACGAGGGAAACGTGCTGCCGGATGCGAATCACTAACGCATTTCCGGCCTACAGCCGGTCAAGGGCGCGCCCGCCCCGACGGCAATGGTGTAGCAGACGAGATGGGCCTGACACGGCGGAATGCGAAACAGCCTCTGACCGTGGCCGGCGTCCCGTTGCCGGTGCGGATGGCGTCACGGCGGCCGCGGGTAGCCGCGGTGGTTGATGCTGACGCCGACGGAGGCTTTGTCGGCGCCGGGTCCGCCGGCCGCGGCCGGCGGACCCGGGCGTCATGCCATCCGGTCACATCGGCTTGCTCACGATTGTCGAGAGGCACAGCTTGGCGCTCCAGGCCGGCACGCTGCACGCCTCGACGCTGATGCCATTGGTGAACCCGTCCTGGTTGAAGGCTTGCACGCCATTGTTCGCGCACGTCTGGCCGCTCTTGGTGGCACCGGGGCCGGACACCTTGCCCGATGCGCAGATGAAGATGTCGGTCGACGTTTTCTGCACCGCGCTCCAGGCCGAGCGGCTGTTGCCCTGGTGGTGGCCGTTGCCGGTGAGGAAAACGTTCGGCCGTCGCACCTGGTACGTGAACGAGGAACCCGATGTGTACTTCCACGACGCGCCGGTGTCGACCGTCCGCAGCCCAGGGTCGTCCTTCGACGGCGGGATGACCAAGGTGGTGATCTTGTCCCAGTCCCCGCCGAAGACGTACATGCGGTAGATGGTGACGTAGATGTACCCCTCGGCTTTGGCGTTGAAGTCGCCAACGGTCGCCGAGTCGCCCGTGGTACAGACGGTGTCCGCGCCGAGCGTGCCCCAACCGGGAACCGACATGACCACCCGGGCGCACCGGTTGTCGTTGGCGGTGTCGGTGAGGGTGACCATCGCGCCGCGCTCGCCGTTGACGTCGACCCCGAAGCCGGAGGCCTTAACCCCGGGAAGCGTGGCTTCGAATTCGAAGCTGTTGGTGCTGTAGTAGCGCCAGGACGTCGACCAGCCGGATCCGGACGGGATCGCGGCCTGGGCCGGCGCCCCGATGAGAAGGACGGCCGGAGCCGCCGCCAGTACAACGGCCGCCGCACGGCGGCCGAGGGAGGAGATGACAGACATGCGCCCACCCTCGTGCCAAGCGCAGATCGCCGCCCGCCTCTGTCATCGAGGCGACAGGCAGGCGAAACTGGATGGCCCGAACTGGTGAGATCTCCTCCTCGCCCAGCGATGGGCGAGTCTGGGGGCAGGTCAGCGACGACATACGGTTCGCGCCACATGCCTTGGGGCGGCGGCGACGCTCTCCAGCCTTCGCCTGCCTTTGCGTCCCGGACCTCGTTGGGGACGCGCTTGCTGTGGGCCGGACGCGGCAGAATGCGAACCGGTCCTGATCGTCGCTGGTGATCCGTTGGCGGTAGGGATGGCCAGATCACGCAGCCTTCGGAGGGTCTGATGAGGGTCTGGCCGGGACAGCTCAGGCGATCTGGCGAAGGTCGTTTCCGTAGTCGAAGATGATCCGCATCCGGGCGCCCAACGCCCGCGCGTACCGGCTCAACGTCGCGACCTCGTTAACGTCCAGGTCGCCGTTTTCGATCTGGCTGACTCGGCCCGGTGTTACCCCCATCAGGTCGGCGACCTGACGCTGGGTGAGCCCCAGCCGCTTGCGTTCCTCGGCGAGGTGAACGGCGCTGATCCATGCCTCGGTACGCGCGCGCTCCTCAGCCAGCGCGGTGTCGTCCCCGTCATGCAGTTCGGTACGGATGTCGTCCCAGTCGTGAAACTCGGTCATGGCGCCTCCCGCCGTTTTCTTTCGAGGGCCAGCCAGCCCTCGTAGGCGACCTCCGCTGCCGGGATCGCCACCTTGTACCACCCCGATCACTCACCGGCCTTGTTACCCGCGACCAGCAGTACCGCCTGCGACCAGGGATCGAAGACGAACAGAACCCGGATCGCGACATCACGGCCGGACCTGGGGTCGCAACTCCTTGAGATTGCTGACGCTCGAACCCTGCAATGTGTCGACCAACGGGCACCCCAGCCCTGGGCCCACCTTGGCGAGCATGTCGATGGCGACGTTCACCGAGCGGTATGTGTCCGGGTCGGCCTGGCGAAGCGCACGCAGCCAGTCACGCACGTCGGTTGTCGTCCTGATCGCCCAGCGGCGGGCCGGTTCGGGAGGCACCGAGCAACTATAGCCCGAACTAAACAACAACGCGATCCGCGTCAGTTACCGTCCCCAACATGAGCAGCGCAAGTCCGACGAGCCTGACCGGTCGGTGGCGGATCGTGAGCATGGACCTCTGGGACAGCGACACCATCGATCTGGTGGAGCCCGCCTACATCGAGTTCGACGGAGACCAAACCGGACGCTTCGGATTCATCGCCGTCGAGGGGTGGATGGACTGCCGCCAAGCCACCCGCGACGGGAAAGGCTGCGTCGAGTTCACCTGGGAGGGCAACGACGAAGGCGACCCCGTCAACGGCCGCGGTTGGGCCATGCTGACCGACAACCGCACCCTCAACGGGCATATCTACTTCCACCTCGGTGACGACTCCGGCTTCCAGGCAGTCCGCACCTAACCGCGATGCGGCCCTATCTCCAGAGCCTGCGCCCCACTCGCACCTCAGGCGCGTCTGCTCCGCGTTCTGTGGGGCGGGCGGGACTCGAACCCGCGACCGAGGGATTATGAGACCAATCAAGATCATCAATCTTGAGTCGGCTTGATCCCGGACAGGGGCCGTGACGTGCGGCTTCATTGATCGCCGTCCGGCCCCGTCCGGGATCGTCCGGACGGCAACGGCGCCGTTCCCTAGCAAGATCCCTAGCATTCGCTCGGGACCTCCAGAACGACGGAGGTCCATGTCATGAAGGCACACGAGTACGTCGCGATCGACCCCACTCTGCGTACGGTCGTCAGTCTCATCGAGTGGGCTCGGCTCGCGGAGGTGTCGTGGTGACCGCCGAGCGCCCGCGACCTGCGTACGGTGAGCGCCTCGAAGGTGTGGTGCAGGTCGCCATCATGCTCGTCATCGGCACCGCGGCGGGAGCGGCGAGCTTCACCCACGTTCACGACGTCGCGGCAGGGCATGGCCAGCCGGGATGGCTTGCGTGGGCCGATGCAGTCACCTTGGAGTTGATGTCGATCGCGTCGGGCCTGGAGATCCGCCGCCGGCACCGGGCGGGGCGGCCCGTGCTGTTCGCCTCGACCGTGTTGGTCTGCGCGGTTGCCCTCTCGCTGGCCGCTCAGGTCGTCGAGGCCGAGCCGTCGGTAATCGGCTGGATCGCGGCGGCGTTGCCGGCGCTCGGGTTCCTGGCGATGGTGAAGCTGGCGCTCGCCCGGACCGTGGCGGTGGCCGGGTCCGCTGAATCCACGGCCGTCCAGGACGAACCGGAGACCAAGGTCGAGGCTATGCGGCGGGCGTTTGCCGCGGCCATCGAACAAGGCCGGACTCCCGATCATCGCGAGTTGGCGCTGGCCGCCGGCGCCGACATCTCGCACGCCCGGCGCGTGCACCGGCGGTTGGCGGCCGCGCAGTCCGGCTGAGTCCGGACCGGTCCAGCTCCCCGGGACCAGGTCTTGGGGAGCTGGACCGGCTCCTGGACCCGCTGGGCCGCGCTGGGGGTAGCCCTTCAAGCGCGAGCTGGTGCAGTACGCGCAACAGCTTCGCTACCACGCCCGGCAACGACGCACCCGGCCTGGACCGGCTGGCCGACCTGCCCGAGCCAACCCCACCACCGACGCGGAAATCCGCGCCTGGGCCCGCGGCGAGGGCCTGGCCATCAGCTCAGGTGGGCGCATCCCCGTCGAGATCCGTGCGGCGTACCGCCACGCACACACCTGACGGCCTCCGGGGGCTTCGCGAGCTGCCTACTGGTCAGGAGGCTGCGACGAGGTCAGGTCCTCACGCCAGGCATCCACCCGGGCACGCAGCAATGCCACCTCCGCTGGCGTGAGGCCGTACTCGGCGAATTCCTCATCGTCGAAGCGTTCGATGTGGCGCAGCATGCCGGCGAACATCGCGCGGTCGAAGCCGGCATCGACGGTCTCCGCGAGCACGCACAACCGATCGAGGGTGTAGCGGCCGGCCGTGATCGCCGCGTCGATGTCCAGGAAGTCACGCGCGGCGGCGCGGTTGTACAGAGCGTCCATCTTGCCCGCCAGGACATCGTCGGCGTGCAACACCGGGCCGATATCCATCTGTACCGGCGGCTGCATCCGCCAGTTCGCCACCAACTCCACCCGGTACTGCGTGCTCGGCTCGGCCGGGTCGGCGAGGTACAGCCGGACGAACGTTTCCGTCCGGTGGTCGACCTCCACCTGGTAGCCCGCGCCACGGTACGCGGCCATCACCTCGTCGACGGCGGCCGGGAAGTCCGCTCGCCGTTGCCAGTCGGCGAACAGGTCAACATCCTCGCTCGGGCGTTGCAGGATGCCATGCGCGGCGACGGCGTGGCCACCCGCCAATGCGAACCCGTGCGGCCCGCCCGCGCTGAGCCCGATCTCCGCCAGTCGCCGGTGGACGGCCGCGTCTTCCGCTCTCACTACGCAGCTGGCCGGCGCCCAGCGGCCAACTCAGGAAACCGGGCCTCCCACAGCCGCCGCACCTCGGGCGGGACTACCAGGCTCGGCCACAGGCGCACCAGCGTCGGCCCGTCGAGCCACTCGGCCAACTCTTCCGGGTGGGTGGCCTCGCGGAGGACGGTCTCGTACATGCTTGCCAGCCGGCGCGGGTTGGCCAGGTCGTAGCTGGCCTGCCCGGACCAGTTCAGCCGCCGCTCCAGCCGCACCACTCCGCTCGTGGGCCCATGCAGGTCAGCCAGGCGTGAAGCCACGGCGTAGGGCCGCTGGTCGGCGTAGCGCGAGCCGAGCGGGGCACGAGCTGCTTCCGCGCTCATTGCCAAACCCCCTTCGCCTCGGCGTCGCCGTCTCGTCCAAAGGTAAACGACAACCTGCAACTGGTGTCCACCACACGCGGCGTACACGCCTGGGGAAGCCCGAACCCTGCGCTGGACCGTCCACCGTGCCGGTGCCCGCTGGGCGGCCGGCCGATGATCGGTCAAGCGGCCGATCGCGGCCGGCCCGGGTGGAGATCGGGATCGGACTTCAGGGCTCCACCGGGTGAGAAGACGGTCATCCTTGGGTGACACGGCAGTCCGCTTCGCGACAGAACGCATACGCTCGATACCGCGAGGTCGGGATGATGGTTTGCCGGTCACCGCGGCCGCTGGGTAAGCGGCCCCGGGCGACGCCAAACGCATCGAAGACACCAGCCAACAAGTCACTGGACAACGCCGTCCGCGCAGCGCAAGTGGATGCCGCGACATGAATGGGTCATGCGGCTGCTTCAATTTCGGAGGGGGCCGTACTGTCCGCAATCCTGCCCCCGAATATTGGACGTGCGCGGGACCTGTTGTCCGACCGGGGCCCGCTGCTGATAGAAGACCTCGCCACCGCACTGCGCCAAGCGGGGGTCATTCTCAGCACGCAACGCCTGGCCAACCTTCCCCAGCGGTACCCGGAGGTTTTCGCCTTCGACGGCGCCGGTCGGCTTGTCGCTGGCTACCAACTCGCACAGGCGCGCCGCGCGGGCGAGGATGCACCCGAAGCGGAAGATCCAGTGCCCGAGCACGCTACGCAGGTCGACAGCGACGAACCGACCGGCCACGCCTGGCATGAGGTGCCCGCCCCCGCGCCGCTGCAGCTGGACGACATCGTCGTGCTGCACGTTGCCGACGCCGCCGAAGGCTTGGTCGACATCGGCGCGGTGCGGATGCGCGACGGCGCGACCGCTGCCCTATCCACGGGCCCGGGACAGTCTGAAGCCTTGCGGCAGTTCGTGGACGGATCAGCCGCGGTCGTTGGCTACGGCCTGGATCGTGTCGTCACGAATGCCGACGATCTCGCGGCAGCCCTGCCCGCTGTCCGAATCGACCTGCGCATGCTGGCGCTTCTGCATAGTCCGGGCCATTCCAGCGCGGGGTTGAGCGAACTGTGCGCCACACTCGCCATCGGGCTTGAGGGTGGAGGCATCGTGGCCCAGGCACGGGCCGCTGCGGACTGCGTACGGATCTTGACCGAGAAGGTCGACCACAGCGACCCTTCGTGGCAGCTCGCCCGTGCTTGTCTGGTCGCTGGCGGGTCCGACCTCGCCCGGCTCGTGCCAGCTGGGTCGCTGCCAGCCGACGCGTCGGAGGGCTTGCGCTGCGCCGACGATCCGTTGCTGAGCCCGCCGGCCCAAGCGCCGGAGCATCGATCGGCGCGCGAAGGCGTGCGGCACGTCCTGTCCCGCCTCGACGAGTTGGCGTTCACCCCCCGACGGTCCCAGCAGGAGATGGCCGCCGCTGTGGCTGAGGTGCTGGACGAGGGTCGCCGGATTGCTGTGGAGGCGCCCACCGGCACCGGCAAGTCGCTCGCTTACCTGGCGGCTGCCGCTGGGCGCGCAAGTCGGGGCCGCCAGCCAGTAGTCATCGCTACCGCCACCAAGGTGCTGCAACAGCAGCTGCGACGCGACGTCGAGAAGCTACAGCGCAGCGGGCTGTTCGGCGCGCCGTTCCGCCAGTTGTTCGGGGTGGGAAACTACATCTGCGCCCGCGAGGTGGGCACCGCGGTCAACACCTCGGAACCGGATCTGGATGAGAACCACTGGCTCGCCTTGGCCGTCGCGGTGCGGGCCCTCGCGCTCATCCCGACCGGTGTGTGGGACGACGTTCGCGACCACGACGTGGCCGCCACCCGGCCGGCATACCGGGCAGCGCGGGACACGCTGCGCACCGACGCCGGCTCGTGTGAACGGCACGACTGTGACTGGGTCACACGGTGTCCCCTGTACACCCGCCTGGCCAGCATGCGCGAACGACCCGGCGTCGTCGTCGCGAACCACGCTCTCGTGGCGACGTGGGCGAAACTGGCGTTTGAGGGCCGCCGTAGCCCCGGCGACGCGTCGGCGGCCGGCGCCAGCGACCTGGTATTCGACGAGGCCCACGAGCTGGAAGACAGCCTGACCGGCGCCTGGACCGAGGCGGTTGGACGACGCGAACTGTTGAAGCTGGCCGCCCGGCTAGACGGAAAGGCCGGCTTGGACCGGCAGCTACGCCGGATCGCGCGCATCGGGCCGGACCTTCGTCGCGGCCGGAACCTGCCGGCACTGGCGCGGCAGTTGCGCCAGGCGTGCGAGGACCTGTCCAGCGCCGCCCATACCTATCTCCACGAGTACGGCGGCGCCGACGACACGGCGGTAATGCGCTACGGGATCGTCCAGATCCGGCCGGAGTTCCGCTACCTGGTCGAGCGGGTGCGCGATGTAATCGACTGCCTTCGGCCGTTGACCGATGCGCTGACTGCCGTGGAGTCCGCCGCGCGTCAGGCCACGGCCGGGGCGCCGCCGCAAACGTCGGCTCTGCTCAGGAGCCTGGCTGCGCGTGCCGGTGGGACCGCGGCCGCCGCCGAGGAGGCCACACGAGTTCTGGATCGTCTCCGCGAGCTGCCCGACGAGCAGCTCTGGGTCTACCTGCTCTCCATCCCAGCCACCGACGAGAACGGACGCGGGGACGAACCGGCAGCTGCGGACTGGACCTTCGAGTGCATTCCGATCGACGTGGGTGAGGCGTTCGGGCAGGCCATCGTGCGGCCGGCACGCAGCGTGACGCTGACCAGTGCCACCCTCACCACCGGTGGCACCTTCGACTTCCTCGCGTCCCGGCTGGGTATCCGCATCGAGCCGGGCAGTGTCGAGCCAGAGATCTTCGAGGGCCGACAACTTGCCAGCCCGTTCGACCACGCCACCCAGTCGGCCGTCGTGCTCACCAGCCACCTGCCGGTCCCAGTGCCCAGCCAGGAACGGGAGTTCGTCGAGGACCTCGCCCGCGACCAGGTCGGCCTGCTGTCACTGACCGGCGGTCGGGCGATGACCCTGTTCGCCGCCCGACGCCGGATGCAGGCGGTCGCGGAACGGGTACGCGCGCGCGCCGACGAGCTGGCCGGGCGAGGCGTGCAGCTCCTCATACAAGGGGAGGCCGGGGCCGCCGAGATCGCCCAGCGCTTCCGTTCCGAGCCCGGAACAGTCGTCTATGGGCTGCGCTCCTACTGGCAGGGCTTCGACGCGCCGGGCGACACGTTGAGCTACCTGGTGATAGAGAAGCCGCCCTATCCGCACGTCGACGACCCGGTCGTCGGCGCACGAGCGCGAGCCATCGCCGACCGCGGTGGCGACCCGTTCCTGGAGTACGTGGTGCCCAAGACGGCCATCCTGCTGGCCCAGGGCTTCGGTCGGCTGATCCGCACCGAAACCGACCGAGGTGTGGCCCTGATCTGCGACCGGCGCGTGCAGTCGCCCAGCGCAGCCAACCAGATCCTGCTCTCCACACTGGCCGGACCTAGGCACGACGGTGGGCCTCAGATCCACCATGCGCGGGACCGCGAGGACGCCTGGCGGTACGCCATCAGGTTCGTAACCGGCGACGAACCGGACCTGACCGCGGCGCTGGAGCTGGCCGGCGACGACGTACAGGCGACTGTGGCCCGGCTGCGCCTGGTCGACGGCGAGGATCCACAGGCCAACCTGCGCGAGGCCGCCCAGTTGCTGTTCGGGATCGAGCAGCTGCGGGACGCTCAGCTGCAGCTCATGGTCGCGCACCTACGCGGCGACGACGCGCTCGGGATCCTGCCCACCGGAGCCGGCAAGTCGCTGTGCTTCCAGCTTCCCGCCTTGCTACGGCCGGAGGACCGCGCGACGGTGGTTGTCAGCCCGCTCGTTGCGCTGATCAAGGACCAGCTCGACGACTTGCGTGGGCGCCGCAGGTTGCGCGGGGTGCAGGGCATCACGGCCAACACACCGTCGAGTGTGCGGACGGAGATCCTGCGCGACCTCGCCGAGGGCAAGGTGCGCCTGCTGTACGTGTCCCCGGAACGGTTGGTCCGTGACCCAGTGCTGCGGGTGGCGCTGGAAAGCCAGGACCTCGCCGGGCTGGTCGTGGATGAGGCACACTGCGTCAGCGCCTGGGGGCATGATTTTCGGCCCGAGTTCCGCCGGGTGGCCACCGCGGTGGCGCACCTGGGCCGGGCACCGCGGCTGGCCCTGACCGCCACAGCCGCACCGCAGGTCAGCCAGGACATCGAACAGACGCTCGAGCTCGCCGACCCCGTCCGGGTGGTGCGGCCAGCGGACCGCCCAAACCTCAGATTCCACGTGACCCGGGTGGCCGGCGAACGGGAACGCGCCCGGGAGCTGCTGCGCATCGTCACCGCGATGGGTAAGGAGCCCGGGATCGTGTACGCCTCGCGGCGCGCGGTGACCGAGGAGGTGGCCGCCCTGCTGCGGCGCACCGGCGTGGGCGCCCGCCATTACCACGCCGGCATGGTCCCTGAACAGCGAGAGGCCGTACAGGACGACTTCCTGGCCGGCACCACACAGGTCATCGTGGCGACCAAAGCGTTCGGCATGGGGGTGAACAAGCCGGACATCGGATGGGTGGTGCACTACGACCTGCCGGAGTCGCTCGACGCCTACGTCCAGGAGTCCGGCCGCGCCGCCCGCGATCCCGCGCTGCGCGGCGAGTGCGTGCTGCTGTTCAGCGGCGGCGACGTGATGCGGCGGCGGTCGCAGGCCACCGATTCCGAGCGGCAGACCCGGCTGTCCCAGGCGACCCGGCTGTTGGCACTGCTCGCGAGCGCGCGAAAGCGCAACGGTGACATCGTCTTCGATGCGGACGAGGCAGCCGAGGCCGTCGGCGTAGAGCCCGAGGAGCTGAACGTGCTGCTGGCGTGGCTGGAGCGCACCGACGCGCTCGTACAGCGGCCGGACTGCTCGGCCCGGGGCACGGTGAACGTAGGCACCCGCGAGCCGACTGACCCCGACGAGCGCCGCAGGTTCCGTGAGCTGTCGGTCATCCTGAACCTGCGCCCGAAGGTCGCCAGCCGGATCGACTTCGACCGGCTGCAGGACGAGCGTGGCCTGGACCCCGACGACCTGGAGCGGGATCTCATCGCGTGGTCGCTGGACCGGCTGATCACATTCTCGTCGTCGCGCCGCTATCGGCGGATCAGGCTACTGGCCGACCGAGTGGACGCCGCCGCGCTGGACCAGGAGGTCGGGCGCTGGAACGCCTGGCAGCGACGGCAGCTCGACGCGATCATCTCGTACGCGCAGGACGGCGGGTGCCGCCGCTCGGCGATGGTGGCGTACTTCGGCTTCCCCGCGTACGCCTGCGGCCCTGAACATGAACCCTGCGACACGTGCGGCGGCCTGCCGGCGTGGCTGGACCTTCCCGCTTCAGCTGTTCCCGACCCTGAGCATCTGGTCAATGTGGACCTAGTAGCACTTCAGGCGATCGCCTGGGCCACTGCGGTGCCGGTCGGCCGCTACGGCGAGACGGGCCTGAAGGCAGCCGTTCTGGGTGTAGAGACCACTCCTGGCGGCCATCCACTCGGCGCGGGGCTGCGGAGATGCCCCCAGTTCGGGGCCCTGCGATACGTACGCGCGGCCGACCGGCGGTGGACGGAAGCGGTGGACCGGCTCGTCGGCGACGGGCTGGTGACGCGCGAGGCCGCGCGGCGGGAGCAGACGGCCTACACCAGCCTGACGATCACCGACGCGGGCCGCACGAGACTGGGAGTCCGGCATGTCTGAGCGGGTCACCGTCGAACGCACGCTCACCGAGGAGATGCTCAACCTCGGTGAGATACCGCTCGGCCCGGCCGAGCAGCGCCGCCTCCGGCTCGGCGATCACTCAACCGCCCTGGTGCTCATCGCGGACCGCGACGAGGTGCCGGCGGTGTGGACTGCCGGCCGGCGCCGGCTGACCGGCGAGGCGCTGCTTGAGCACCTGCAGGACACCGGCCGAGTCGGTGACCTGGTCCGGCTGGAGCGGCAGGGCGACGGCCCGATCGATCTGGTGGTGCGCACCCCCGCCCGCGGACTGTCGGCAGGCGGCCGTGACTGGTCGCGGTCGCTGCCGCAACGCGAGGAGCCCGCCCGGCGGGAGAGCGCCAGTCAACTTCGGGCGCGGCGGCGGGCGAGCAGCGGAGCGCGGTACCGGCTGCGTCAACGCGAGGAGTACGCGTGGCACGGCGACGTCGGTTTCCTTCGGGAGGCCCGTTCCAGCCTGCTGGAGGCGCTTCGCAGCCGTGGCTGGGATCCGGCCGACGCCGTACAGATGCGGCTGGAAGGCGAGCGGCTCGCCACACTGGACCAGTTCGAGGAGTTGCTCGCCGTGGACGCGGCGCACATCGAGCACATGCCGCACCAGGAGGCAGCGGCGCGCACGGTGCTGGCCCGCATGAACGGACGCGGCATACTGGCCGACGAGGTTGGCTTGGGCAAGACCGTCGAGGGTGGACTGGTCCTCAAGGAGCTGTTGCTGCGCGGCCTTGCGGAGCGCGTCCTGATCGTCTGCCCGGCACCGCTGCGCGAACAATGGCGCGACGAGCTGAAGACCAAGTTCGACGAAGATTTCGTCGTGATTGTCAGCGGCCAGGATAGCGCTGCCTTCAGCCAAATCCGCATGATCATGACCCTGCAGCTTCTGCTGCGCAATGCTGACCGCCTCGGCGCCCCGTTCGACCTGGTCATCGTTGACGAGGCGCACCGGCTGGCCGGATCCGGTGCCCGCCGCACCCGCGAGGTCGTCGGCCAACTCGTGCGGCAGGCGCCTCGGGCGCTGTTTCTGACCGCCACGCCGGTGCAGAACAACCTGCTGGAGCTGTACCGGCTGGTCGAGCTGTTGCGGCCGGGCACGTTCCGGTCCGAGCGTGACTTTCGCGACCGCTTCGTCCATCGAAGCGATCCACGCCGGCCAGTCAACGCGCCTGAGCTGCGTAAGCTGGTCAGCAGCGTCGTGGTGCGCACCACCAGGCAGCAGGCCGGCGTCGACAAGGTACACCGGATGCCTCCGCAGGATCACGGCGTCCACCTGACGCCGCCGGAGCGACAGCTCTACGACCTGGTCCTGCGCACCCTCCGGCACCGCATGACTGCACCCGGTGACCACAGCCGGCGCAGGAGCCTGGCCCACAAGCTCACCGCGTCTCCGCATGCCATGTCCCGCAGCGCGCTGCGGATGGCCGAGGGGCACCCCGACCCGCTGATGCGTGCCGCGCTGACGGAGATCGGTCACCTGGCCGGCGAAATCCACCACACCGCCCGGGAGCAGACCGCCCTGAAGATCGTCCGCAAATGGCTGGACGAGCATGGCCGAGTGCTGCTGTTCACCCAGCACACCCAGACCCTGGACGGCCTGCTGCGCCTGATGGACGCTGAAGGGATCGCCGCCGTGCCTTTCCACGGCAGCATGGCCCACTCCGCGCGAGCCGAGTCGGTGGCCGACTTCCGCTCCGGCAAGGCCCAGGTCCTGGTATCCACCGACGCCGGCGCCGAGGGTCAGAACCTGCAGGTGAGCAACTGCGTGCTCAACTACGACCTGCCATGGAACCCGATGCGAGTCGAGCAGCGCATCGGCCGAGTGCACCGGCTGACCCAGACCCGCGACGTGCACATCGCCAACATCTTCGCCCGGGACACCCTCGACGAGGCCGTCTACCGGCTGCTGCACGATAAGCTGGCCATGTTCGAGCTGCTTTTCGGCCAGGTCGTGACGGTCCTCGGCGAGCTTGACGGCGACCAGGACGCCACCATGGAGAAGCGGATCCTGGAGGCGCTGCTGGAGAAGAGCGACGCGACCATGCAGCGCCGCCTCGACGCGCTGGGTGCGGAGCTGGAGCAGGCCCGCACCAAGGCGATGCACATGATCACTACCGACAGCGGGCTAAGCGCGTGGCTGGCCCAGCGGCAAGAGGAGCGCCAGCAACGCGCCGCCCAGCCCCAAGCCAGGGAGTTGCTGCCACAGCCCGCGGACCGACCCCGCCGCCGCCAGCAGGACCTGGAGCGGTTCGTGTGCCGGTTCCTGGAGATGGCAGGCGCCGAGCTTTCGCAACCCGAGGAAGGGCTCACACGGGTCAAGCTGCCTGCTGATATGGACTCAGCGTTCGACGGCCGTGATGAGTTGTTCCTGGCCTTCACCCATACCGCGCTGGACCTCCATCCGGAGGCGGAGTTGTGTGTGGTCGGATCGGAGGTCTTCGACGAACTGCTGCGCGTACTGCGTGAGCACGGCGATCTGACCGGATCGATCGCCGAGCTTCCCGCAATACCGCAAGAACCCGTGCTCGCGCACGTGCCCGGCGTGGTGCTGCGCCAGCGGCGCTTGCAGCCCACCGGCGACTGGTCGGCGCGCGCCACGTACCGCGTGCAGGAGGGCGCGACCAGTGGCAACCAGCGGCTGGTTTCGGTTGACGTGGGCCCGGCTCGCAGGCCGGACGCCCCACGGGTGGCGATCCTGGACGGCGCGCCGCCTCCGGCGCAGCTCACCGAGTCCGGCGTGCTGGAAGCGGTGGAACGCCAGGCCGCCAGCGACCTCGCCGAGCAGCTCCGGCAGGCTCGGCAGGCCGAGGAGCGGCGGCAGGCCGAGTCCCGCGACCGCATGCTTGACAACCTGCGCGAACAGTTGGCTGAGACGGAGCAGACCCTGCTTAGCCGGGGCGTGGCCGGGTACGAGGAGCTGACCGAGCGGCATCAGCAGCTCTCCCGGGCGATCCGGACCGCTGAACAGTCATCGGTGGCCCCGGACCAGACCGAGCTGCGGGCCGAGCTGCTCACGCTGGAGGTACACGGCTCCGACCAGCTTGAGGTGGTCGAGTACTGGGAGCGTACCGCCGGCGGCGGGCGGGAGCTACGCTACGCCTGGACCGGGGATCTTGCCGACCACGGGCTGCGCTGCGAGGCCACCGGCGAGCCATTGACCACCATGGCCCTGTGCACAGATATGCACGTCGTCGACGCCTCGGCGCTGGTCCGATGCGACCTGTGCAACGAGGACCGGTGCGCCGCCTGCGGACCGCAACGCGTCGTCGTGCCCTGCGCGGCCTGCCAAGGCCACGCGTGCGGACCGTGCCGCTTCGACGGGGCATTATGCGCCGAGTGCCGCGACCCACATCGGGCGCCCGACCTGGACACCGAGTGGGAGCATGGCTGGCGGCTCGGCGCCGGCACGCATCTGCTAGTGGGCACTCGACACGCGACGTTCGTCGGTCCCGCCGGGCGCCGCGTCGACCTCGTCCCGGACGCCGATGTGGACGATCCGCTGCGCGTACGGCTGCGAGGGCTGGCCGCGCGCTTCGGGCTTCCCGCTAGCGCGGGCCTGGTCGCCGCGGCGCGCATCCCCGCGGCTGAGGAGTTGGCCGGGGAGGCAGCCTGGTCCGACGTGGAGCAGTCGGTGTGGTGGACGTGCCTTCCCAGCACTGGCGGACAGGTGGACGCGGAGCTCGGCGATCTGCTGCCCGAGATCACCGGGCCCGCGGTGGTAGGCGAGGTCAACGCCGGTTTCGACGGCCTGCTCGCCGAACTCCGCGGCCGCGAGCCGGCGCCTCCCGTACCGGCCGTCGCCGCCGTGCCGTTCGCCGTGGTCCGCCGGGTCGACCTTCGCGGCGCGCGGATCACCTACCGGGAGCTTTGGCACGAGGGGGCCGGCGAACCGATGGTCGCCGCCGCCGACACGCAACCACTGCTGCCTAGCCGGCACGAGGTGTCGCCGTTCTGCCGGCCGGTCGCCCGCGCCACAGTAGGCCCGGTCACCATCGAGTTCGACGGCCTGCACCGTTCATATGTTGGCCTGCTGACGGATGGCTCACGCACCTCGACGATCTTTGTTCCGGGTTGGTCGGCGGCCACGGTCGGGATGGAGGAGAAGTTCGCCGGGTTGGTTACCGCGGCCGGGCTACCGCCGACCCGGCGGGTCGTCCGCCACCCGTGGCCAGGCGTGGCCGCCACCGAACTGCGCTACCTCGACGCCGCGCCGGACACCGAGGCACACCGCAAGGTCAGCACATTGTGGACTCTGGTCGACTCGGCGGAAGGCGAAATCGACGCCGCGGCGGCGGTCACCGACGTGGAACCGGTCGAGTTCGCAGGCGCGAAGCCCGTCGCCAACGAGCCGCTACGGCACCTCCTGGAAGTCATGGACGAGCCGGTGACGTCCAGCGCCATCGCGCCATGCCTGCTCGTCGACGAAGAGTGGCGCTCGCCGCACGGACGGGCCGAACGCAGATATCTTGTCGCACCGGCGACGCCGATCCAGCGGAGTTTGCTGACCGGGCGGCTGCTGGTACATCCCGGTGGCTCGGTGGCCGCGCCGCTCGACGGCCCCAGCACCGACGACGACCCGGTCACGGTGGACACTTGCGGGCACCTCATCGGTGCTGGGCGGTCGATGCCGTGCCCGGTCTGCGCTCGGGTGTACGGCCCCTGCTGCGCCCCCCACCGCACCGTCGTGAGCTGCCGTACGTGTCGACGGCCTGCGTGCGGCGTGTGCCGTTCAGCCAGCACGCCGGCTTTCGAAGCCACCCAGTGCCAGCGGTGTGGCGACTACTCGTGCGCTGACTGCTCGCGGCGGCTGCCGGTGCGCGGCTGCACACTGTGCGGCCGGATTGTGTGCGCGGCCTGCACCGGCGATGGCAACCTCTGCGGCACCTGCCGCAGCCTCGCGCCGGCAACGGACGACGAGCTGGCTGCGCTGCCGGACGAGCTAGCAGCTGGCGGTCTTGCCGTCCTGATCGGACATGACCCTGCCGGTTCAGTCGCGCTACTGGCTGGCGAACACCGCGCTGAGGTCGCCGTGTTCTCCGCGACCGGCCTGCACCGCTGGGAGACGGCACACCCGGACGCGCGCCAGGTGCTTCAGGCACGCATCGCCGCCGCGCATCTGGCCGGCACCGGTGACATTGAGATCCAGGTGGTCGACGGAAGCGTGCCGCCGTTCTCCGAGGGTGCGATTGTGCTACTGCGGCACGGCTCGACACGCCTGGTTTGGGGCGTCCTGAACGACGGTGCGCTCCGGGCCGGCGACGCGCCAACCGTGCCGGGCCGAAATGTCGCCGGCCCCCCAAATCAGGATCTGCTCGAGGAACTGAACCAGGCACTACAGGCGGCCGGAACGAAGCTTCGCCTGCCAGCACCCACCTCCGCCCCTCGCGACGAGGTGATCCGCCGCGTGGCGAGCGTCGCCCACCTGCCCACCGGCCGGGGTGCCGTTGTCGTCTCACGGCAGGCCACCGAATCCGCAGTCCTTATCGACTCGCGAGGGCTGGTCCGTCGTACGGCCATTGGCCCCACGGTCACCGAGGAGGTCGCTGAGTGGCGGCCAGCTAACGAACCCATTCCGTGGGCCGGCCACGGCTGGATGCCTGCCCCGGACCTCGTCGCGGTCGCGGCAAAGGACGGATTCACCGCCGTGCTCGCCGCGGTGGGCGCCCACGCCCTCCTTGGCGTCCAGCATGGCGTGCAGGCACCTGCGTGGTACATGGTGACCGAACCCGCCTGGGACGACCTCGCCCGCGGCGCGCTCGGGGCCGCCCTGCTCGGCCGGCCCGCCCTGCTCTCGGTGAACGCCATCACCGCCCCGAGAACCCTGATCGGCCCTGCCGTCATCAACAGCCGTCGGATAGCACGACGCGTCTGGCCAGATCCGGTCCTGGCCAGCCCTGACGCAGCGCCGCTGCCCAAACCGGCCATACCGCCCGCGACAGCGCTCGCGCAGATACTGCCGCACGTCAAGGTCGCAGCGCCTCACCCTCGCGACGAACTACCCGCCACGCTGACGTCGGCCCTGCGCCAACGCCTCAGCGACCACACAGAGAACCGTGTCCGCGGCGGCATCGGGCTCCGCGTGGAGGAGGACTGGCAGCTGCCCGACGGCACCCCGATCAAGGTGGGCTACCGGGTAGCACCGAACGCCACCAACGGCTACCTCCCCGACGCGGTGACGGGCCAACCGCTGCGCCTCGCCCACGTATGCCGCAGCCACCACGTCGTCAGTGGCCTGGAGATATGTTCAACATGCCGGACCGGCACGTGCGGCGCATGCCCGGACTCGGTACGACCCTGTGCCCTTTGCGGCGACCGGCTGTGTGGGCGCTGCGTTGCCAACACATACGGCTGTTGCCAAGCGTGCGCCGCCCTCCGCAAGGTCGGCGTCCTCAGTCGAAGCCGCCTCGGCATTCCCCGGGGAGCAGATGGCTGGCATGGCCAGAGCCGTACGGTGCGGGTCATCGTCCGCAGGATCGGCGACCAGTGGTTCTTGGAACGTGCGAGCGACGCGGCGCCGATCACGACGGCCCTCACGGGAGACCGGCTACTACTCGCCCAGCGAGTGCTCGGTGGGCGAGCAACAGGCTGACACGGGACGGCGCGGATCAGTCCGCCGAGGTCCCGCAGGCTTGACATCTGCGTAGAGGAGATTCAGCATGGAGACGCTGTAAGTTCTTAGAGTTCTTTGGAGGGCACGTGGCCACCGTAGATATCGACGACACCACCGATCAGTACTTGGAGTTCGCCGCGAACGTCGGCGGGGTCACCAAGGGCCAGATCGTCGCCCAACTCGTCGCCGCGGCCAGAACCAGGGTGGAGCCTCCGGCGGGGCCCAAGAGGAGCAACCAGAACGGGGTGGCGATACACGCGGACTACGACGGCCACCGCACCCGGGCCCGGTTCATCCCCGGCCCAGGCCGCATCGAGATCACGGACGGACCGCTCGCCGGCACCACATTCCGCACCCCCAGCGAAGCCGCACGAGCGGTTGTCGGCCACTACAAGCCCGCCGTCTCCCCACATAGGAATGGCTGGGTGTTCTGGTTCGTCACCGCGAACGGAGAGCCGCTACAAAGCATCCGCCACAGTCGTCCGTGACGCCGCTCGATAGGCTTTGTCAGCGCGCCCTGCAATCCTCCGCTACGAAAGGCTCGCGCCCATGACGTACGATCACCGCTATACGTCGACGTACATGGATTGTGTGCAGCGCTATCAAAACCGCTCCGACGTCCTTGCTGCGCTGTCGCAAACCCTTACGGAGCTTGCCCGGCAGCCGTTCGGTAACCCCCGCCTTCAGACGCACGCGGTCAAGAAAGCCCAGCCGAACACCTTCACGTCGTACGTCACGAACCAAGGGCACCGGCTTATCTGGCGCCGGGTGGGAAACGTCATCGTCCTGCTGCTCTTCGGAGAGCACGACGCGGTATATCGCCGGGCCGAGCGGTTACGGCTGGAGATCGATGACCGGCAGAACATCCTGCGGGTCGTCGATGAAGACCCAGGCACCGGCGAGCAGTTGCCATACAGCCAGCGCCGCGCCGATGAAGGCCGGCTGTTCATGGCGTGGAACGACGCCGAATTGGGCGGCTTCGGCTTCGAGGCGCAGGAGATCGCCGTACTGCGGCGGCTCAACACCGACCAGGATCTGGTGTCCCTGGACAGCCGGATGCGGCCCGACGCATGGCAATGCGCGATGAACCTGGCGATGTACGGCACGCCGAGCGGCGAGCAGGTCACGCCGGACGAGGTGGTTGTAGAACCTGAACCGGTCGAGGTGCCGCCGACCGAGCCGGTTGACGAGCGGATCTCGGCCGCCCTGCAGGAGCGCAGCACCAGCCCGGAGTTCATCCCGGTCGACGCCGACGATCTCGCCTCCGTGCTCGCGAGGCCGATCGAGGATTGGATGGTCTACCTCGATCCCGACCAGCAGGGGCTCGTCGACCGTTCGTTCAGCGGTCCGGCCAGGATCCGCGGCGCCGCCGGCACCGGCAAGACGGTCGTGGCGCTGCACCGGGCACGGGCACTGGCCAGCCTCGGCCGTAAGGTCCTGGTCACGACGTACGTCCGCAACCTCCCCGAGGTGTATCAGCAGATATTCGCGCGGTTCGCCCCGGCCGAGCGGCCGATGGTCGAGTTCGCCAACGTCCACCGCTGGGCTCTTCGCTACCTGCACCGCCATCGGGTGCCCATCCAGGTCGATCCCAAGGGTGCCGATCGGGCCTGGCGCGCAGCGTGTCAACAGGTGATCGCCAAAGGCTCGCCGCTCCGGCGGGCCGGCCTCAGCCCGGCGTACCTGCACGAGGAGGTCGAATGGGTGATCCGCGGCCGGGCCCTCGCAAACCTTGACGCCTACCTCGGCCTGGAACGCACCGGCCGCGGCACGCCACTGTCGAAGGAGCTGCGGGGTGAGGTGTGGCGGCTGGCCGAGCGCTACACGGCCGAGCTGGCCGACCGCGGCGTCTCCGACTTCAGCGATGTGCTGCTGCGGGCACATCGGGTGGTGACAGAACGAGGTGGGCAGCCGGAGTACGACGCCGTCATCGTTGACGAGGCACAGGACCTGACAGAGGCCGCGCTCAGGCTGGTCTACGCGATCGTCGGCGACCGGCCCAACGGCCTGCTCCTCGTCGGCGACGGCCAGCAGTCCATCTACCCCGGCGGCTTCAACCTGGCCACCGCCGGTATCCAGGTACGCGGGCGCTCGTACGTGCTAAGCCGCAACTACCGCAACACCAGTCAGGTGTACTCCTTCGCCCAAGCGGTGCTGGACGGCCGGGGCATCAACGAGGGCGGCGACACGCCCGCGCCCGAGATGCGCTCCGTCGAGCTGTCGCGGATCGGCCCGGCGCCTACCCTGGCCGGCGCGCCCACGGTCGATGAGCACGATCTCGCCCTGGCGGCCGCCGTGGAGGCGGCGGTCGATGCCGGCACCAGCATCGGCGACCTGGCGGTGCTGGTGCCGACCAACGCACTGGCCGAGCGGTACACCGAGTTGATCGGCTCGCTCGGGCTGCCCACGCAGCCGCTGAACGACTACGACGGCACGCCGAACTCGTTCGCCAAGGTCGGCACGTACCAGCGCGCCAAGGGCCTGGAGTTCAAGCAGGTATTCCTGCCTCGGCTGGACGCCGACGGGCTGCGGGAGGCGCGGCGCGCCGACGAGGACGACGACGCGTACGCCGAGCGGCTCGCGCTGCTGCGACGCCAACTCTTCGTGGCCATGACCCGCGCCCGCGACGCGGTCTGGATCGGTTGGGTAGGCGAGCCTACTTCGCTGCTGCCGCGACCCGCGGGTACGTAGCGAGCGCCTCCCGGCGGCGCTGAAGCAGCGGTGCGAGCTGCTCGTTGATCAGGTCGACATCGGGCTGCGGAAGCTGGAGCAGGGCCCGGCGCAGGTACACGCTCCACGCCTCCGGCTTAGGAAAAGCGGCGAGCCGGCCGACGAGCGGTTGCAGCGCGACGCCGCCCGGATACGGCACCAGGCCGTCGATGCGCAGGTCGCATCCGGAGTGGAAGCTGCGCCCGGCTATCTCCAGCGGTTCGTCCAGCGCCCGGACGGTGCTCCGCACCGTAGCGCTGCCGATCACGCGACCGCGGTCGCGCGTCGGGTTGCCCCATGCGCCGCGGGTGGCGTAGAGCAACAGCCGGTCGTCCACCGCGAGGGCAGCCACCTCGGCGCGCGGTGTCGCGGGAAACGCCATCCGCTGCTCGCGCAGCACCCACGCGATCGCGTCCCGGTCACCGAGGATCAGCAGGTACGAACGGCTCACGCCCATACCGTAACGCCCGGCCTGGTCAGGTCCGCGGCAACGCGAGGACCTCTTTGCGTACGCGGTCGGCGAAGCGCTGGGTCCGGACCAGCTCGCCGAGCGGCGCCCCTTGCGCCTCTTCCTGCGCGGCGGCCTGTATCACGGCCAGTAGCCGGTTAACCAGGTCCTCGGCCCGCAGCGGGTTCCACACGACCTCCAGGACGCGCCGGCACTCCTCGGCCGCCTTCCTCGGCCGGGGATCGAGCCGGCCTGCCCCGAGCAGGTACGTCTTAACGGCCGCGAGCAGGTGATAGCGGGTGGGCGCGTACACCCTGGGCAGCTTGCCGTTGCGGAAGAGCCACTCCAGCCGGTAGTACGTCGAGGCGGCCGCATAATAGACGATCGGCGCGTGGTTGGGCTGGAAGAGCTCGGCGCCGCGGGCTTGCTTGAGTTCGGTGTAGTGCCCGATCCGCGCCGGCTCGTCCAGGAACATCGCCGCGTACGCCCGGATGAGCTGGCCACGCGTGATGATCCGGGTCTTCTCCACCTGTTGGTGGGCGCTGTACTGCCGGGACCGCCGCTCGTAGAAGAGCCGCTTGCGCTCCGGCTGGGCGGTAAAGAATTCCTCCAGGTCCTTCTGGAACTGCTCTCGCGCGGCCAGGTCCTCGTCGGACACCGCGGTCTGCCGGTTGGTCGCGGCGATGATCCCTCCGATGACATCCTCGTCGCGCGACTCCACCAGCCGGATGTTGACGTACACGCCGTCGGTGAGGGCCTCCCGCTCGTCGAAGAGGACGTGGCACGTCTGGCAGCCGTTGACGATCTGGAAATCGCGGATCCGGAAGTCGTCGCCGGCCGTGGTCAGTTCGCGGGTCACGATCGTGATGCCGTTGTTGAGCACGGCGAACCGGTCCCGGCGATCGCCATCCTGCAGGGTGGCCCGGATCTCCTGATTGACGGCGTTGTAGTCCTGGAAGTCGCGCACGTTTTCGTAGAACAGCGTCTTGCGGATGCCGCCGGTCGAGTCGGTCAGTAACCGCGAGACCAGCTCCCGGGCCGGCAGCACGCCGAGAAACGCCTGCTCGACGCCAGGAATCCGGGGCAGCGTGATCCGCTTGGCCAGGGTGAAGCTGGCCGAGACCGCCTCGGTGGCCCGCTTGTACAGCTCGCGCAGCTCGCGCGCGCCGACCGGCAGGATGTCCACGTCCTCGAACCGGTTGGTCGCGTCGAGCGCCGTGGCGGCGCTGCTCCGCTTCTGGTCGAGCAGGTCGTTGCCGACCGTGCCGGTGGACACATAGCGCACCGACAGCCGCGGCAGGCCACGGCTCAGCTTGCCGACATCGGAGTAGATGGCGTCGATGCACGACCGCAGGTTCAGCACATCCTCGCTCGCCGGGTAGGCGATGCTGCCGGCCGTGAACAGGTGGATCAGGTTATCGGCGAGGTCGGTGAAGACCTTCGCCTCGAAGCCGGCGGTCGTCTTGGCCTGCACGATGACAAACCGGACGTCGAGCTGCCTGGCCTGCTCGACGGCGTCGCGTACTTCGGCCGGGTCGCGCAGGAGGTCGCCGTTGACCACGATGGCGTACGTGTCGATGCCGAAGTCGTTGCCACCGCCGGTGCGGAAGCGATCCGGGTCGAACTCGTCCTCGTAGAAGGAGCTGAGCACGCAGAAGCCGGCGAACGCCTCGAACGCTTCGTCGTCGCGCAACGACGTGAGACCGCGATCGGTCTGGAACTGCTTGGTCAGACCTTGGATGATCAGATCCACCGCTACTCCAGTGATGTGTTCGGCAGGTGACCGTTCGTCACGATAGCGTGCTGCCGGCAATCTCGTCGGCCAGCTCCTCCACCTGTGCGACGAGCGCCGCGGGCGGCGATGACAGGTCCAGGGCGTGGCAGACGATCTCGATGGCGGCGTTGCGAACCGCGTGGCGGATCGGCGGATGATCGCCGATGACGTAGACGAGGTGGCCCCGAGACAAGCCGTACACCGTGCAGTAGGCGAGCATCTGGTACGCGTCGTCGGCCGGGGTGTACGCCTTGTACTTCGCGTCGACCACGGCGACCACCCGCCCGTCACGTCGCCAGACGATGTCCGGCCGGAGGTCGATGCGACCACCTCGGTCGAGATGGTCCGTGACCTGCGTGGTGACCGCTCCGCCGTGACGGCCTTCCATGCTGCGGCGCAGCGCCGACGCGAGGAAGCCCTCGAACACCCGCCACATGTCGAGCAGGAACCCGTTACTGACCACGCCGCCGACACCGGCATCGACCGAGCTGCCGGCGAGCACCAGTTCGGCGAGCCGCAGCGCCACCTGGTATCGGGCGTTGAGCCGGGTCGGCCGCCACGCGGGCACCGGGACGCCGGGCGGCAGCCGGGTGACTTCGGCGAGGCGGTTGGCGTGGTGGCGCATCATCCGCCGCGACTCGGCGTCAACCCCGGGCACGCGGAGCATCCGCTCCGCCGCGGTGGCGAGGATCCGGTTCTCGACGATGTCCACCGTGTACTCGTCGTGCCGGATCTCCAGTGGCAGCGGCAGGCCGAGCCGGCGGCCGAGCTGGGCCGACTCGCGCAGCCGTCCGCGCAGGACCGGAGAACTCTCTTCGACGACGCGGTAGCCCTGCAGCATCCCGCCTCGTAGCGCCCGCTCAGTCTGCCGCCACAGAGTGGCGGCAAGCGCCGGGATCAGCTCCGGATGTGGGGGTACGCCGAGAGTCTGCTCGTGCCACGCGCCGGGGTTCCGGGCGTACCCGAGCAGGAATAGCAGCCTGCCGACCTCGACCTTCGGCTCGATGCGTAGCTCCAGGTCCCCGATCCGGGCCGCCCCCACCTTGCGATCGGCGCGGACCAGCCAGGTGTCGGCCCCGGGTCCGGGGCGGACCTCGACCACGCCGGAGGCGGCGAGTCGCCGAGCCTGTTCGGCGGTCAACGGCGCCGCGCTGGCCGGCCCGGCCTCCCGCAGCCGCAAGAGGGTCACGAGGATGCCATCGCCGCCCGCAGCGCCGCCAGGCCGTACGTCGCCTCAACGTCGATGTCGTCGGCGTAGTGGTGCTCGACCAGCATTGGCAGGATGTCGTGCCGCCAGATCCGGTCCAAGCCGTCTGGCTCTGTGTACGCCGACTCGCGCATGAGATAGGACGGACCGATCGCATAATCGGCGTCGCGTAGCCGCGCGTTGAGCGCGTCGAGCAGGACGGCGGAGTCAGAGTCGATCTTGCGGTCGTCGAGCCAGCGCGCCAGCAGTCCGTCGACCGGCGGCTTGCTCGGGTGCATCTCGACGAAGGCGAACCGGCGGCGCATCGCGGCGTCGACGAGCGCGATCGAGCGGTCGGCCGTGTTCATCGTCCCGATCAGATACAGGTTCTCCGGCAGGGTGAAGTCCTCCTGCGAATACTGCAACCGCATCCGCTCGTCGCGGTACTCCAGCAGGAAGTACAGTTCGCCGAAGATCTTCGCTAGGTTGCCCCGGTTGATCTCGTCGATGACCAGGATGTACGCGGTCGTCGGGTGCTCGCGCGCCTCGTCGGCGAGCCGCCGGAAGGCGCCTGGTCGCAGCTCGAACTCCAGCTTGCCGTCTACGGTGGACTTCGGCCGGAAGCCCTCGAAGAAGTCCTCGTACGTGTACGACGGGTGGAACTGGACGAGCTGCACCGCGTGTGGCTCGGTCAGGTGTGCGGCCAGCTTCCGCGCGACGTAGGTCTTGCCAGTGCCCGGCGGCCCGTACAGGATGATCTGCCGCCGCTCGGCGAGCAGCGCCGTCACGCCGTCGAGCCAGGCGCGCCCGTCCATCAGGAGGTCCTCGACGAGCTTGTCCGTCACCTCGCCCAGGCGGGCCTTCGGCTCGGTGAGCGTGGTAGGCGTATCGGTGAGGTAGGAGTCGTACAGCTGGTCGAGGATGGCGAGGGCCTCGGTGAGGTCGACGACGTCGTCCTGGCTCTTCGCTAGCGTTGTCAGCGGCGCCGGCAGCTCGTCCAGTCGAAGCGGTGCGCTCAGGTTGAGCCAGCGCACCGCCCGCCGCAGCCCAGTCCGGCGGTCGAGCGGCTCGGCGAACGTAGCCGGGCCGGCAACCAGTCCGAGGAAGACCGCGCCGCGGTGCACAGTGACCAGGTAGTCATCGGTACGCATCCGGCGCAGGAAGATGGCGAACTCCTCGGTCAGCTTCTCTCGCACCGAGTAGCCCTTGTGCCGGTACGCCTCCGCGACAAGCTCGCGCAACTGCTGCTCGTCCGCACCGGCGGCGGTGGCCGGCAGTTGCGAGGCGGCCAGCGACACCCATCCCTCGTCAAGCCAGGCTGGCACGACGTCGACGCCGTCAACGTTGGTCCCGCGCACCAGCCAGGCACGTCGGCCGGCGCTCTCGCTCTCGGCGTCAGGCGGCTCGCCGACCTCCGCTTCAAAGTAGTCGGCCGTGAGGTGCTGCTCCTGGCTGGCAAGGGGCGGTTGGTCCTCCGAAAACTCGACGCCCTCACTCCTCAGTCGTTCGCACAGGTCGTCGCCGCGATAGCTCCAGTACTGATGCATGGCGTTCGGCACCTGGCCGTTGGCGTAGAGCACCCGGTGCGAATTCGGCAGGGCGACCGAGGCCAGCAGGTCGGCAAGCTCGTCCGCATCTCCGCCGACCAGGTCCGCAAGGTCGTCGTGCGACGTCCAAGTCCCCTCTGGCACCTGGGCCAGCGCGCTTCCTATGACGTCGATCTTCCCTGCATACCTGGCGCGCGCGGCCTTCCGACGGTTGTCGACCTGCCGGTATTGGCGGCCAACCTCCTGTACCAGCTCTTCGGGCGTTGACCAGGCCCGGAGTGCCTCCAGCCCCGCCGCGGTGATCCACCACTGGCTATTGCGCTTGACCATCCAGCCGATCGTCGCCGCCATGCTGCTGAGGAAGTTGACGTCGACCTTCCAACGGTCACCGCCGCTCTTGACCTTGCCACGCTCGAAGTCGGTCAGCTCGACCCGCTCGGCGATTGCGGCCAGTACCGCCTGGTTCGACATCCGTCCGCGGTCGGGCGCCTCGGCGAGCACCTCCAGGCATGTGCGCAGCAGGAGTCCGGACCGTATCGGCTGTGTCATGTCTCTGGCCTGTGACGAGGGCCCTGACCGGGCGGCGGATCTAGGGGCGACCGATACGCTTCTCCGGTCCGCGCTGCGGTTGCCATCGCGTCGCAGCGCTCCAGGATCAGGCGCTTGGTCCGATACTCGCTGTGCCGCGCCTCATCCTTCTCCCGGGCCACCTTGAACGTGTCCATGATGTAGTCCACGTCGTCGCGCTCGATGCCGTAGAGGTGGAAGTAGGCGGCGTCGAGTTCGGCGCGCATCACCTCGCGACGAGCCGGATCCCAGCGGAACGGCGGCCCGCCGTCGCCCAGGTCACGGGCGTAGCCCACAAGGTCGTACGCCGTGTAGCTCAACTCCAGCACCCGTGGCGTGATCCAGGCGTCGAGCGTCGCCCGATGATCCCAAGCCGCTCGCTCGTCATACCGCTCCGGCGGCAGCACCGCCAGCTGCCGAATCAGGTAGTACTTCAACGACGTGCCTGCATACTTCTGTCGCACAACGTAGTCGAGCACGAACGCGGCGAGATTTCCCTGGAGACAGGAAGCTCGGTACATGGGCAGCGCGAGAAGAAACTTATCGCCGACCGCGGCACGGGGGATCGCGGTTGCGATCAAGGTCCGTTCGTCGGCGCTGCGGCAGATGTCGCGCCATCCAAGCAGCCAGTCGTGGTTCCACCGGCTACCGAGCCGCTGCTCAACCTCGTCCTCAGCAACCCAGTAACGCGGGATCGGCAGGTTGCCCGGATCGTCATGGCCCGTATCGTCAAGCCGAGGCAGCGTGCCCTTGTTGAGCTGCTCCTGTGTGGCGCCGGTGTAGGTGGAGAACCGGTGGTCGAAGTGATGGGTCATCTTCGCCTCATACAGCGGCAGCATTTGCTCCTTGCCGTGCACAAAGACGTTGCCCCGCGGCCTCCACCCGCCCGCAGTGAGTTGGTCTGCGGTCGCGAACAGACCAGAGTCGGCGGCCATATCAAACATCCGTAGGAACGACAGACCCCACGGGTTCCCGTTGGCGCTCCCTTCCCGCCACAGCACTGGCGCCCTGCTGTAGATGCCGAGCACGATCTCCGCATCGCGGCGAGAAAAGAAGACCGGGCACGTGCCCGTGTTCGGGTTAAGCTGCGTAATCTCCTCCGGCGTCAGGCGGTAGGCGCGAGCCAGAATCTGGTTGGCCTGCCGGACCCGGAACACGAGTGATACGTGTCGCGAGCGGCGCTGGGAACCACCGAGCGTCAGCAACGCGAATCGGAACTGATTGTGAACCGTGGGGAAGACCTTGTCCTCGTTCTCGAAGTCGTAGAGCGCGGCCAGGCTCTTGCGCACCACCAGGTCCTTGAAGAACTCCTGCGTGGTCGCATCAGTGGCGATTCCGGTCGGCAGGATCATGCCGTTCTGGCCACGACCATCGATCACCGTACGGCCGGTCTCCGCGAACACCGAGTACGTGTTGATGTCGCCGCGGCCGGTCAGCGGGTACCGGCCCGAGGAACGCAGCAGGTGGCTGACTCCGTCCGCCTCCCGCAGTGCCCCTCGGAACTCCGCCGCGAGCGCGTGCTTGGCTGGCTCTTCGCTGCGGAACAACGCCTGGATCATCTTCTTGCGCGCCGCCGCGTTCGAAGCGCCCGCGATCTCCGGATCCCGAGCCGCGAAGAACTCCTGCTCCTGGAGCTTCACCCGGTCCCAGGGCGGGTTGCCGCCGACGCACGAGAACCCACCAGACCATCCGGTCGCCGGATCGACTTCGCCGCCCTCCGGTACCCGGAAGATGTGTGGAAACTCCAGGTGCCAGTGGAAGAACCGGTACTGCCGAGCGAGGTCGTCCACCGTAGACAAATGTGACTCGTCGCCGGCTACGATCCGCTCCAGCACCGACTGGGTGATCGCGCTGGTACGCGTATCCTTCGTCTTCTCCTGTACGAAGGCAGCGCACCAGGCGTCCGCGACCCGCCGAGCCTGGCGTCGCTCCTGCTCCAGCGCCGCCGCCCGCTTGGCCTGCACATGCACGTCGGCGAGCGACCGCGGCTCCGCCCGGATGATGTCCAGCGTTTCCTCAGCCAGCGACTCGTTGCTCACCGGGATCGACTCCAGGCCAAACAGGTCACCCTGGCCCGCACGCTCCACGGCGTTCTGCTTGCGCAGCGAGGTCACGACCTGCTTGTCGTCGCCCTCCAGCGGAGCGAAGGCAGCGTCCGGGATGCCGTCGGCCAGCAGGCCAGGCGTGACACCGAGCAGCGAGTTACCGACCCGGATGTTGGCGTCCAGATAGGACAGCGGGTGGCCCGGCTCCATCGCCTCAAGCCACAGCGACACCTTGGCCAGCTCGGCGGCCATCTCGTTGACGTCGACGCCGTAGATGCACCGGCCGACCACCTGGTGCATCATCGCCCGTACCGCGGCCGGAGCCGGCTCGACTTCGTCGGTGTGCTCACCAGCCAGCCGCTTGGCGATGCGCCGGGCCGCCGCGATCAGGAAATGGCCCGACCCACAGGCCGGGTCGCAGACCGTGACGTCGAGCAACGCAGCGATCCGCTCCTCCCTGGTCGGCAGCGCCTGCGCCTCGTCCAGCAGCGGGTCGAGCGCCGAGTCGAGCAGGCACTCGACCAACGACGAAGGCGTGTAGTAGGAGCCGGTGGTCTTGCGCTCGTTGCCGGCCAGCTTCTCCAGGTGAAACCGGCGCCCGGCGGGATCCCACCGCGGCCGCATCTCCAGCAGCGATTCGTATACGCTGCCCAGTTCCTCGGCGCCCAGGTGCTCGAAGTCCACCCTGCGCCGGCCGCCACCGCGCACGCTCATCACCGCGAGCGCTTCGACGGCGCGCAGCAGCGCGGAGTTGGTCAGCCGCGCGCCGCGCAGTGGTTCGTCGAGCGGGCCGTCCTCAAAGAGGCCACCGATCCCGGGTAGGCCGAGCTGGGGCCGTCCCTCCTCGGCGCCGAGGATGTCGAAGAGGAGCTGCACCGCCTCCCACAGGTCGCCGTGACGCGAGTGCCGGCGCCGGACGGCGAGATCCCGCAACCGGCGGCCGGAGAAGTATGTGTTGTAGCGGGCCACGGCCGCCGGCTCGGCGTCGGGATCGAGGAGCACGCCGCGGTCCTCGGCGACGAACCAGAACAGCAGCCGGTACGCCAGCCGCAGCAATGCCCGCTGGAAGTCCATGAGGTCGAGCTCGTTGCGGTCGATTGCACCGCGGAGACCTGGGTTCGACGGATGGTCGAGGAACCCGGTGCCCAGGATCTCCAGGGCGGTCGTGACGCCGCCGGCCATCGTGGCCAGGGCCCGTTCGCCCTGCTGCGCCCCGTAGGTGCGCCACGCCTCGAACAGGCATGACGGCGGGCCGATCTCCGGGTCGCGGATCGCCAGCCTGGAGGCGTGCGCGACGCGGTACAGCAGGACGAAGTCTGGGAATAGGTCTCCATCGAAGATGGCTTCGAGATCGAACTCGATGTAGGCGGAGGCAACCAGGCTGGTCGAGTCGCGCAGCAGCCGGAGCCGCTGCCCGTTGGACAGCGCCGCCAACACGTACCGGTCATCATGGTTGAGCAACTGCTGGAGCATCGAGTGCGGGGCGGCGCCGGCCGCGCCGCGCATGCCCGGCGTCCGCCGGTCCAGGTCGACGCCCCAGCCGAGCAGGTGAATGGGCACGGCCTGCCACTGGTGGCTGACCGGAAAGCTCTTGTCCTCGGCGACGATCCCGCCGGACAGCGGCTCGATCCCGTCGTACCCGAGCTTGCGCAGCAGCACGAGCAGCCAACGTTCGCGGGTGAGGCGGGCCGGCGCTGAATTGCCGGCGCGGTCACGGTGTTTGGCGAAGTCGCGCCAGACCTCTTTCAGGTACGCGAACGCAGAACTCGCCTCGCGCCGCACGGATTCGCCCGCCTGCAAGCCGTACGAGGCAGGGTCTGCGCCGGGCAGCTCGGCGTCGCCCTCGCCGATGCGCTGGAGGAGAGTGCCGGGCAGCAGGCCACCGGCGACCGACACCGCCGGATACGAGGAGGTGCTCGTCATGACGCCACCTCCGGCAGGTAGACGTAGACGCCGAGGATGTCCGCGGGTTTCTGGGCGGTGACTGTGATCTGGCGCCGGGCGCGTTGGCCTGCGGCCTCGCGTACCCGGATATGTGATGCCCGAAGCCGCGCGGCCATTTCGTCGGCCGCGGTATCAAGGTGGTCGGAGACCGCGCCGAGCGCGTCGATGATCCGCTCCAGTTGCGCCTCGGCCTGGTCCGGTGCGACGTTGCCGGTGGGCACCGCATCGACTAGCGGGGCCACGTCCTCGTCGGCGAGCCAGTCGGCGGCCGTGGGCGCACCTCGGAAGGCGAGGATGCGGGCTTCCTCCGCGACCATGCGGCGAGGCTCGCCATCGTGGCTTGCCGATCGGGGCAGTGTCAGGTGCAGCCGAAACCGCACGAGCAGTAGGGTGGTCCGCTTGGCCACCGCCGACGTCCGCATGACGCCGGCTCGCCGTGCGGGCCGCAGCTCGGCCGGCACCGTGTCGTCGAGCGCGCTCTCCAGGACGTACCGGGCCAGCGCGGTCACGTGTGGGTCGGTGCGGTCGAGGTGCGTCTCGTGCGGCGGGACCGGTAGGTCTTCGTGGAATGGGAGCGGCTTGCGGTGGCCGGTCGGGAAGCTGTCCTGGACGGCGAGCGGGAGTCCGGCGGTGGTCGCCGTGAACCCGAATGGCGTGTCGACGACATCCGCGCCGAGTGCGGCGAGGCAGTCGCGGGTGAACTCGGCCACCTCCCGCGGTGCCCCCAGGCTGGCCCGGATCTCGGCGAGCTCCGTGGCCACCTCGGCCGGCTGCATCGCCCGCTGGGCGAACTTCGTGCGGGACTCCTTCTCCTTGGCCGCCGCGCTCTCCCAATCAGCGTGCAGGTCGTGGCGGCGCTTCGGCGCCAGCTCCTCGATCATCAACTGCTCCGGTACGTCGGGCGCAGCCAGCAGTTCCTCGACGATCGCATCGAGCACCTCGTCGCTGCGGTCGGGTACCGGCACGGAGACACCCAGCGCCTTGCGGATCTGCTCGTGCTTGCGCAGCAGCACCTTCAGCACGATTTCGTCGATCCGGTTGTCGGCTCCGAAAATTGCAACCGCGCGTACCTTCGGCGCCCGCTGACCGAACCGGTCGACCCGGCCCTCGCGCTGCTCGTGCCGGGTCGGGTTCCAGGCCAGGTCGTAGTGCACCACGGCCTGGAAGCTGTCCTGAAGGTTCACGCCCTCGGAGAGGCAGTCGGTGGCGATGAGCACGGGCGGGCGGTTTCCCTCGGCGGTCAGTTCGTCGATGCGCTTGCGCCGCTCGTCTGGCGGCAGCGCCCCGGTCACGTATCCGACCTCGGCGTGCCGGCCGAGTGCCTTGGTGAGCCGCTGCGCGACGTACTCGGCGGTGTGCAGGTATCGGCAGAACACGACCGGGCTGAAGCCCTCGCGGAGCAGCGCCTTGACCTCCTTGACCAGCAGGTCGAGCTTGGCATCGCCGCCGTCGGCCAGCTGCTCGGCGCGCCGGGCGAAGGCCAGCAGGCGGCGTCGTTCTGGACTGCCGCCGTCGTCGGTGTCTGCGCCCGGCGCCAGGTCGACCGATTCGTATGTCTCCTCGTCGGGCAGGTCGAAGACCGCGGCCCGGCCCAGCGCATCCGCCTCAGCCTCGTCGGTGGCATCGGCGTTGGCGGCCCGGGTACGCAACGTCGCTGCCGCGGCTGCGGGCGACGAGGCCATCGCGCGCAGCAGGGCAAGAGCCGACCAGTAGCGGACCCGTTGGCGCAGCCGCCCGCCGATCGGGTCACGGACGGTCTGCCGGGCGTACGCGACGACGTCGTCGAACAGGCTCTTGTAGTCGCCGGCCAGCCGGTACGACACCTCCTTGGTCTCGCGGTCGGCCGGGAACGGAGTGTCCTCCAGGAACCCGCGGATGTCGACCCGCCGACGCTGCACGAAGTGCTGCGCAAGCAGTCCGCGACCATCGGCACGGTTGATGTCCACCGTGGACAGATTTGGGTCGAGCAGGCCGAGGAGGTTGCGGAAGGCGCCCTCCTTGCCGCTGTGCGGAGTGGCGGTCGCCAGCACCAGATGTCGGTCGGGCCGCTCGGCGAGCTTGCGGACCAGCTCGTAGCGCAGCATCCGGGACCTACCGCCGGCGCCGGTGTCATCAACCACACAACCGTGCGCCTCGTCGACGATGACCAGGTTAGGGCAACTGCGGAGGAACTGCTCGCGCTGACCCGGGCGCTTGATGAAGTCGGTGGAGATCACCACGTGGCGGTACCGATCGAAGATGGACTCGGTGCCGAGGAGGTTGCGCTCCAGCCGGCGCACCGTGCCGGGGAGCACCAACTCGGTCGGCATGGCGAACTTGCTGGCCAACTCCTCCTGCCACTGCTCGGCGAGGGCAGGACTGCACAGCACGGCGAGCCCGTCGGCATCGCCCTGGGCCAGCAGTTCGGCGGCGATCAGGGCGGACTCGATTGTCTTGCCGATGCCGACGTCGTCGGCGATCAGCAGCCGCACCGTCTCCTGCCTGAGCGCCATCAGCAGCGGCACGAGCTGGTACGGCCGGGGCTCGACGGCGAGCGAAGCGAGCGACCGAAACGGCCCGCCGGTCGACCGGAAGCCGATCCGCAACGCGGTGCGCAGCAGCCCGGCCCGGGAGGCGTTGCCCGCGTCGGCAGGATCGGGGGGCGGGAACGTCGCCGAGCGCACCTGCTCCAGCTCCGGAATCACCGCCGCCCGCTCATCGTCGGCGCCGCCCAGCGGGCGCAGTACCAGGAGATCGTCGCTCGACTCGGGCAGCACGACCCATTCGCGGCCGCGCGCCTCCACCAGCGTCCCGGCCTGGAACGTTGCCGCCACCGTCATCGTGCTGCCCCCCGATGCTGACCGAAGACGCTTGGATGCTTGTCCGCCGCAGCTTGCCACTCGCCGGCGATCACCCGGACCACGCCCCACCCGTCGTTGTACATGCTCTCCTCAGCGGCTTCGTCCCGACCCGGACCGGGCGGCTGCGCGGGCTCGTCCACGAAGACGCCGACCGCCTGACTGCGGTACACAAGGTCTGGGACAGCGGCGCCGCCAAGGATCTTCTCGTGTAGGCCGTCCGGCCGCCGGTAGCTGTTGGCGTCGAGCCAAGCCACGAAGTCAGCGACCGCGCCGCTTTCGGTTGCCTGGCCCGCTACGGACGCGGGCGCGGCGTTCGGCGAGCTTGCGAGCCGTGCCGGCGAACTCTGCGGCTGGGCGACCGCTCCGGCGAGCGACCGCAGCAGTCCCGCGATCCGGTGCCGGTCGATCATGGCGTGGTACGGCTGGTTCGTGTACGACAGCAGGCAGTCGTAGCACGCGAGCACGCACCGAGTTTGCTGGTCGGCCCCATCGGCCAGGTTGTTGCCGCGGTCCTCTCCGGTCTGCGGGTCGAAGTGGGCGATGTCCAGCGCCCTGGCCGCCACCTCGGCTACCTTGTCCGGTTCGTCGACCAGTCGCCGCAACACACCGGCCCCGCCCTCCGCACTCTCGATGAACAGCATCCGGCCGTGACGATCCGGGTCCGGCAGCAGCTCGCTGGTGAGTTCCGAGTCCTCGAGCTGGAACGTCGCCTCGATGCCCCGCTCCAGGGCGAAAAGCAGGCTCGTGGCCGTTTCGTTGTCGACCTTTTCGGCTAGGCGAAGCACCAGCACGTTGCGGCGGTCCTCCACGTACGGGATCACCCGCTGCTTGAGCTTCACCCCATCGGCGCCGCCGAGGTCCTCCTCGTCGGATGTGGTCGCCTCCGCCTTGCTCTCCGACAACCATTCCCCGGTCACCGTGTCGACCCAGAACCCGCGAATGTCCTTGTTCTTACGGCGGCTCAGGCCGAGGTTCGCCCGGCGCACCGTCGCGGCGTCGCCGTACAACAGGGTCGCGAGCGTCGGTCCCTCGGCCGAGCGGACGGTCACCGCGAGCCGGCCCGGACGGTTGCCGTGGTCGGCGAACCGGTAGGAGGTCTCGATCTGGAACCCGGCCCGCCGGCGTTCCTCCTCGTCGGAGGAGATGCGCTCCCGGCGCTGGGTGCGCACGGTGTGCAACCGCAACAGGTTGCCGACCGCACGCCCGAGCTGCTCGCCGCAGCCGTCGCACACGTCGACGCCGACGACGTCGTCGTGCAGGTACCCGCACGCCTCGCACCGCCGCGCCGAGGCGGTCAACACACCCTCCTGGCCGGGCGTTGCCGGCGGAAGCTGCACGCTGCGGACCATGTAGCGGGCGCCCTCGTGGTAGATCAATGCACCCGGACCGAACTCACTGATGCCGATGAACCGCGGGCGGTGGATGTAGTCGCCGTCGCGCCGCCCGACCAACCCGGGCACGTACGCGGCAAGTGGGAGGCGCGGGAACGAATACCCCGGCAGGAAGCCCTCAGCGGCCAGATACCGGTACGTGTAGAAGTCCGTCTGCGAGTCGTCGGAGTCTTCGTTGCGCAGCAACGTCAGTTGTACCCGCGCGTCCCGAGCCCGGCGGTGCGCCTCATCGCGAGCCTTCGCCGAGACGTTCGTGTCCACCGCGCGCCGGTTCTGGATCTCGTACTCGGTCAGGGCCGTACGGTAGAGCGTGCGCCAGCGCTCGAAGGCGTCGTCAAACGTCGCCGGTGCGGCGCGGATGACATCGGTGATCCATCCCCTTCGCCACCATGGTGATTCCGCCAGCTCGGCGGCGAGTTTCCCGCCGAGCACGCTCGTCGCCCGTTCAATCGCGCGATCCTGAGCGCTCCCGTCACGCGCAGCCGCGGCCACCTCTCGCTTCAGTTTGAGGCTCGGGTGCTCGCCGCCCGTCTCGACGATGTCCGCAACAGACCCCGGCAGCTCCTGTCCGGTCTCGGCCAGCCAGATCGCCTGTACGTGTGACCGCACGAGATCCTCGTTGGCAAGGTCCAGCCTTGGCGGGACGACCGCGCCGCCCACCATCTCGGTGGCCCGGCGGAAGTAGTACTGGTCGTGGGCGCTGCCGGTCGAGCAGTAGGTGACGACCAGGGCCGGCTGGCCCGAACGGCCCGCACGGCCCGCGCGCTGCGCATAGTTGGCGGGTGTCGGTGGCACGTTCCGCAACGCGACCGCGTTGAGCGCGTTGATGTCGACGCCCAGCTCCATCGTGGGCGAGCAGACCAGCAGCGGGAGGTCGCCGTCGCGGAAGTCACGCTCGCGTTCCTGCCGATCCTCCGGCGGTACCTGCGCTGTGTGCTCTTTGGCTTGCAGACCGGTCAAGAGGTGGGCGGTGTCGCGGTACAGGTCCCGGAAGAACCTGTTCACCCGCGCTCCCGCCTCGCCGCTGAGCACCTTGCGGACCCGATCCTCGGCGCCGACCTCGCCGGCACCAACCCGCCAGATCAACGCCGACGACCGCAGCCGGTACCCGCCGATCAGATCGTCGTCGTCGGGCGGCGCGGCCTCGGTCACCTGGCCCCCGTCTACCAGCACGGCCAGCAGGTCCCGGATCACATCCTGTGCGTCAGCCGGGCCGCAGGGTTGCCCGAGCCGCCGGTACTGGGCGACCAGGTACTTGCCCAGCGCACCCCGCCCGGACAGATGGAGGTGGTACCGGGGACGGCCGCGACCGCTCGGCTTGGGAAACGCGATGCCGGCGACGACAGCACGTTCGCGTACGCCAAGCGCCCACGGCTCGGTCAGATGCTGCGCCGACAGCCGCCGGATCTCGTCGAAGCCGTCTTCGGTCAGGCACCGAACATCGATCGCGAGGTTACGACGCAATTCGTCGAGCAGCGTCGAGGCGACCTCGTACCGATGTCCCGGCTCGGCGTCGCGCAGCAGGTAGTGGGTGCCGGACCAGGATGACTCATCGGCCGCAACCTCACGCAGGTCGCGGTACTCGATCCGCAGCAGGCCGGTCTGTTCGAGGTTGGGCATAGTCACCCGCCAGCCACGCTCAAGATCGAGATACAGCCGGTAGTTGACCACTTCGCGCAGGGCACGCCATGCCTCGTCACGCAGGCTGTACTTTGCGGCCGGGTTGCTCGCGAAGTCGGGCATGTCGAGGCCAAGCGCCTCGGTGACGTGTTGGGCTATCCGCTCGTGGCTGAGGCCGTCCACTTCGGCGTGCAGGGCTCGGTACAGCGCACCGCGGAGCTGAACCACCTGAACGAAGTCGTTGAAATGGCCAGCCTGCAGCGCGGCGTCCTGCCGGTTGTCGACGAAGGCGAGCAGCTTGCGCGACTGGCGGGTCAGCTCGGGTTGGGCGCGCAAGGCCCGTACTGCACTCGCGCCAACGACCGACAGCGCCGAACTCCGTCCTTCCGTGGACAACTTGGCGAGCTGCGCGAAATCCTGCCCGCGGTTGCGCTCGTACGAGACTCGGCATCGCAGGCAGAACCGGAACGGCGTGGTGATCCAGGCGGCCGGAGTGCCTCGGCCCGGCGAAGCCTCCGTGCCCACACTGTCCACATGCAACGGCTCCGGCAGGTACTTCTCCTTGCCTGGCGTCAGCAGGATCTGGTTTTCGTCGCCGAGCAGCGTCCAGGAGTACGGCAGCCGGCCGTCGCTCAGCGCGATGTCGAAGCTCTCCGGCCACGGCTGGTCATCGCTGATGTAGAGGTAGCCGGACGTGTCATCGAGCGCGTCGAAGTCTTCGCGCGCTTCGAATCCGGTCGCGGTGCGCCGAGCGATCAGGTACTCCTGGCCACACTCCCGGCAGAAGGCGAGCGGCAGGAGGATCTTCCGCTCGGTGTCGTCGCTGTCCGGTGAGACGATCTGCTTCCGGCTGGTGAGATACCGCTTCGCCGGCGACTCGATGGTGGCGTAGACGTTGTCGCCCTTGGATAGGAACTGGTGCAGCCGGAAGGCGAAGACTGGCCGGCCGATCTCTGGATCCATCACCCGAGCGCCGGTACGCAGTACCGCTTCGATAGCGGCGCTACACTCGCTGGCCGGCCGCTCCGTGGTGGCCGCCAGGCTTCCGGCCGCCTCCGACACCGTGAGCGGTCTGCGACGGCGGATCAGCCGCATCGTCGCCGGTTCTTCTTCGAGCCCGAACGCGGTCTCCACCCAGCGGGCAAGCGCGTCGGTGCGGAACTCCTCGAACGTGCACGCTGTCTCCCCCACAGCGGCCCAATGCCGCAAGCGGTCCGCCAGCTCGCCCGTCGCTGGTGCCCGCTCCTCGGTTATCCGGCGTAGCGACTCGCCGATGACATGCTCCGGAAGGAGTGTCGTGCCGAACAGGCGGGTGGCCACCCGTGCCACCTCGGCCCGCTGGTCGGCGACTGAGCCCTTCGAGGTCATCGTGGCGGATGTGCCGACACATTGCAGGGCAGGCGCCTCGCAGGCGTCCCGGGTACGGCGGACCAGGAATGCGACGTCCGCGCCCTGCCGGCCTCGATAGGTGTGCAACTCGTCGAGTACCAGGAACCACAGCCCTCGGGCAGCCTTGATCAGGCGCTGCCGCTCGCGATGCCGGGTGAGGACCAGCTCCAGCATCACGTAGTTGGTCAGCAGGATGTCCGGCGGATCCGACATGATTCGCCGGCGCTCGTCGCGGTCCTCCTGTCCGGTGTACCGGTCGAAACGAACCAGCGGTGCGCCATCCGGAAAGCCCCACTGGAGGAACTTCTCCAACTCGTGCTTCTGGCTGTTGGCGAGCGCGTTCATTGGGTAGACGATGATCGCTTTGACGCCGGGCTGATAACTGCCGTCGGCCTTGGCTCGCAACACCCGGTCGACAACCGGTACGAGGTAGGACAGGCTCTTGCCCGAACCGGTGCCGGTAGTGAGTACGTAGCTGGCTCCGGTGGCGGCGGTTTCGATGGCCTCCCGCTGGTGTTGGTGGAACCTCAGCGGCTGGCCCGAGTCGCTGGCGTGCTGCTTTATGCGGAAGATGCGTGCGCAGTCAGGATGCAGCACGCCCTCGGCGACGAGGTCCTCGACGGTCCCGCCGGATGCGAAGCTCGGGTTCAGCGACAACCACGGGTCGGGCCACTGGTGCCCAAGTGCGGCGAGTCGATCGACGTGCTCCTTGATGCGGGCATCCCGGACGTCCACGAAGCTGGATGTGAACTCCCGGTAGTCTGCGATCAACTGTTGCCGGACCCCGAAGACATCCATGTATGTCCCGTCCTCCGTGGCGAGCCACTCAACCGTCCGATTAGATCACCGCAGCTACGGAGCGATAAGGGTACAGGCGCCCTCCGTGCGCCGACCGCTCGTCCGGTGTCGGTGGCTATTCGTACTAGCTTTTCCAGATACAGGATATTACGGACGGTCCCCCGGGGCCCGCGGCTCGGCTGGGTTGGCGGAAGGAGTCGACAGACCACGATACGAATTGGCTGACACGCGACGAGGCCGGCGACGGGAGGGACGAATGACGCCGGAGAGGTCTGGAAGAAGACCGAGCGTCGCAGAACTTGGCGCAGCGTGGATCACGGCGATTGCCACGATGATCGGATCGCTGGTCGCCGGTTTCTTGTCGTTCAAGCCGCGAAGCCTCGAACTCCACCGCGGTCCCGGCCGAAAAGCAGCGCACCGGCGAGCGGCGACGCGCCGCGGACGCCGGCGGTCACGCACTCGACAAACCCCACTGCTGCGGCAGGCAGCAGGCTGACGCAGTTCACCGTCGACCTGCCGGGCGGATACGGTCTCACCTTCGGCGCCAACCCCACCCGGCCGATCAGGATCGATCCGGGGCGGAACTGTTTCTGAGCTGGAGCAACGGGTTCTACGCCCCGGATCAGCACGGCACGCTTGCCACACTCGATGCGAGTACGCCGACCTACGCGGACTGCGTCGCGAGTACGCGGTTCACCTCGTCGGTCATCTTCCCCAAGCCAGGAACGGCATTCTGCTACCTGGGGCACGACCTCGTCGCCTGTATCAAGGTCACCAATTCCCTGCTCGGGAATTACGACACCCTGGCCATCACGGTGTGGCAGGCGTCGCCGCCGCCGAATGGCCCGTGATGGGCCGGACCGTCCTGCGGCGGACGGCATTGGCGCCGTTCCGCGCCGCTCGGTCAGACGTCGATATTGCGAAGGACTAGGGTTACGTTGGGCTTGGAGATGGCCTTGCCATCTAGCGCGTCGGGTACGGGTGTGCCGGTCGGGTAGGCGAGCAGCTGGGGATCAGCGGTGCGGTTGCGATCCCAATTGTCGATCTGGTTGATGATGCGCTCAGCGAGTTGCTCACCGCTCCAGCCGTGACCGACGGCACCGAGCTGCCATCGTTCAGAGGTCTCGGTGCGACGGATCGTGAAGTAGGCCAGCGAGTTGCCATCGACGAGGGCGGGGCTGCGGCTGGCGATCGCTGGCGTGCACAGGCCGGTGGTGACGGCTCTCTGGTCTGCTTCGATGCGGACCGTGTCGTCGTGTGTCGCGGTGAGGTGGAGCCAGATGCGGTCGAGGGATTCGTTGGCGTCGACGGTGGCGCCGGCCCACACGGTGGTCTTCTCGCGTGTCAGGACGCCTTGGAGCGCTTTGACATCGACTGCTTGGTCGATGTCGTAGTGGATGGTGACCAGGCCGTCGGTGTCGATGGTGGTGTTCTGCTCGCCCGGTTGGCCGAGCATGGGGATGAAGCCGCAGAGGTAGACCCAGTCGGATTCGAAGTGGGTGTCGCGTTTGACGAACGCGACCGCGCGGGTGGTGCCGCGCCATCGGAGCGGGAGGACGAGCCGACCGCCGGGTACGAGTTGGTCCCACCATGCTGGTGGGATGTCCCAGGCGCCGACAGTGACGATGATGCGGTCGTACGGGCCGTGCTCGGGTGCACCGTGCGCCCCGTCCCCCGTGAGCACCATGACGCGTTCGAAGCCAGTGGCGTCGAGGTTGCGCCGGGCCGCTGCCGTGACGTCAGGGTCGATGTCGATCGTGGTGACCGTGCCGTCGGCGCCGGCGAGAGTGACCAGGAGGGCGGCGTTGTAGCCGGTGCCGGCGCCGATTTCGAGGATCCGGTGGCCGGGTTGGACGTCGAGGGCGTTGAGCATGGCGGCGACGACGGTGGGGCCGGAGGCGCAGCTGAGGTGGGTGCCGTCGGGGAAGGTGTGGGTGATGACGGCTTGTTCGGCGTAGGCGTCGGCTATCGGTGCGTCGGGGACGTACCGGTGTCGCTCAACGTGGCGCAGGGCGGCCTCCACCGAAGGCGTGAGGCGCTGGTTGGCCAGGATGCGGTCGACCATCCGCTCGCGCAGGACTTCGGGGCTGGTGCCGGTGGTGGTGTCGTTCATCGGTTCCTTCGCCTAGTCGAGTGTTGGGGGGTGGCCTGGTCAGCTGACCAGGAGGCAGGTATCCCACCGCGGCCTGGTGGATGCCACAGCCGCGTCGATGAGTGCGACACCGGTAGCTCCCGCCAACAGGCCATCGTCGGTTGGCGCGCTGTGGCGGCGAAGGTAGTCGCACATCCGGCTTGCGGCGGTCTCTGCGGCGTTCGCGAGGTCGCGGCTGCCGGTGTCCGCGGCGGCGCAGCGGGCGGTGTGAACGAGGCCGGCCCAGCCGTGGCACAGGCCCGGGTCGGTGATCTGGGCGAGTTGGCGGTCGTCGGTGAGGCAGCCGATGAGGGCGTGCTCGGCGAGCTCGGCCAGCTGCCAGTCGTTGGTGGCGATGGCGGCGAGGTGTTGAGCGCGGGCGATGCCGGGTGTGCCGTAGCACCAGGAGGGCCGGTGCGGGGCGCCGTGGGCGGTGGTGCGTGCGGCCAGGTCGTCTCGGCCGATCACGTCCGGCCACCACGGGTTCCGGTCGGGACCGGTGCGCCACTGGTCGAGCCAGGCGCAGATGGTGTGGATGGCGTCTTGGTGTCCGAGGACGATGATTCCGCGCCGCATCGTTACTGACAGTAGCGCCAAGGGTCCGGCGATGCCGTGTGCCATGCCGAACCCGGTATGGCCGCCGTGCCAGCGTGGGGACTGGCGCCGGTCCGGGCTCCCTGTCGCCCACCATCCGGGCAGGGTCCGAGTGTCGACCCGGATGGGTCGTGTGAGCCGGACCAGATAGGCGAGGATCTCGCGGAGCAGCGGGTGGTCGTGGTGGCGGTGTATTAGGTATGCGCCGAGGCCGGTCAGCCCGTTGATCAGGTCGTACTCGCTCGCGCGGGCGAGGCGTGCTGCGTCGATTCGTTGGAGCGCTGCGTCGAGGCGCTGCGCGACGAGCGTGCGGATCGCGGCGTCGAGGGTGGCCAGGCCGGTTTGGTAGGACGGTTGGCCGGCGTGGTGGAGGGCGTAGGCGACGGCGGGCGCGCCGCGGAACAGGTTGCTCACTTCGGGGTGGGCGTGTACGGGTTCGCGAGTCATCGCGATGGCGAGGCGGTGTACTGGTTCCCGTCCGGCCAGGCCGGCGCGGGCGCGTTCGGCATGGAGTAGGGGCGATCCCGGGTGCGCCGTCGGCGAGTGACTGGGTCCACTCGTTCGTAGTGACGGTGGTGCTCATGACGGGCTGACACCGGTGTGGGCGCGGCGGGTGAGGGCGATCTGCCGGGCCATACGGCGGCAGCGGGCTTCGTCGGCGCGGTCGATGAGCCGGGCCCGGTTGTGGTGCGTGTGCAGCAGCGAGGACAGGACGTGATCGGTGAAGGCGTTGTCTGGCAACTCTGGGCGGTAGGCGGCGAGAGCAGCCCGGCGGGCCTGCCACGCCTCGGCGACCAGGATGGGCATGTCGCTGCCGTCCGGAAGCGTCCGGCGTGTGGCCCAGATCGCCGCGTGGTCGGCGATAGCCCGGTCGACCGGAGGGCCGCTCTCGGCGGCGAAGTGTTCCAGGAGCCAGCCGGTAGCAGCGTCCGGGCTGGTGTGGAAGCCGTCAGCGATGTCGACCATGCCGATCGCGGCCACCGCCATCGGATGTATCAGCCGCAGCGGGAGAAGTCGCATGGCGGCAGCGACCGCGCGGGAGTCCGCGACGAAGACCGCTTCGGCGGCGTCCATCGCCGGGCCGGGGCCGTAGCGGCCGATCTCGGGATAGTAGGGCGCCAACGTCAGGTGCGACACCGCGCTGGCTTCAACGAGCTGCTGGGCCCAGTGCCCGACGGCCATCGCGGCGGCGGCGTGATCGTTTGCGTTGTTGACGCGGATGCGCAGGCGTAGATGGTCGGTCTCGCGCATGCCTCGGTAGCGGGCGAACCAGTACGGAGGATCACCGTCGAGCATGGCGAGCAGGCGGGGCACGTGGACACGAACGAGTTCGTCGAGGCTTTCCGGGTGGGTGAACACCTTGGCGTACAACCAGGACGGTCCCGACCTAGTGAGAAGGTGAGCGCCGGCCGCGTTGGTAACCAGCGGCAGCGGACCGGCGACCGGGTTCGGGGCCGGTGGCGTGGCGCGGGCGAACGGCAGGACGATCTCGTGCACGTGCCCACCGATCCAGCCACAGTCATCGGTGGTTTCGGACTCGGTCAGCCGTGCGTGGCCGTGTCTATCGAGGTGTTCGCGGAGCACAATGGCGTGGGCGGCGATGGTGAGGTCCAGCCGGAGCGAGCGGTGGTCGTCGTGGAGTTCCACCACGTCGGGGCATCGCCAACGCTGCCGCCAGCCGGCCAGCGCTTCATCCCACGAGCCAGCCTGAGAAAGGGCGGCGGCGGTGATGTGCCACGTCGCGCGTGAGAGGATCGCCCGCCGGTAGCGCACCCGGGGGAGGAACGGCAGCCGTGCGGCGGCCGGTCCCCAGTCGAACTCGGTGTAGCGGGCAAGGAAGCCGCTGCCCATGGTGGCCAGGAGCCGGGCCAGCGGCGGCGCCTGTTTCTCCAAGGCGAGGGCGTGGAAGACCTGCGGCTCGACCACGCGGCGGCGGGAGATGCTGACCAGGTGCAGGCCGTCCGCGACGGCGACGATACCGAGGTCACCTGACCCGATGACGCTCGCGTCGCCGCCGACGCGGTGCTCACCCAGCGGCAGCACGTGCGGCAGGTAGGCCGGGAGGCGGGCGACGTTCTCCGAGTACGGAAACAATGGCGGGAACGACATCTGCGCCGCCAAGGCCCCGGCGGTCGCGGTCGGGGTTGCGGCGAAGATGGCGGCCATGCCGGCTTGGGCGACGGTCGGTTCGAACCGGGAGGTGAGCGTGCCGAACGTCTGGGCCGGATGGACGGTGAACGTGTAGTCGCCGGCCCGCAGCGCCTCCACGCTGCTGGCATGGATGCGGGCGCCGAGTTCGACATGGGCGGGGATCCAGCGCGGGTTGACCGGTTCGGCGGCGGTGATCGCGGTGATGAGCTCGTCGGTGAGGACGACCTCACGACGCCCGTCGGTGACCGCTTCCCAGGCCAGCCGCAGAAGCTGTTCATCGCGGCGGCTGACCCGCTCGTCGGGTGCGGTAAGCGTGCTGGCCGGGTAGCTGGCCGGCCAGCCGATCCCCGCGTCTGGGTGCACGGCCTCCGTGACCGGGACAACCGCGCCGGTGCCGTAGCGGTCACAGAACCGTTGACACCAGTCGTTCCACGCCGGGTCCGGGCGGGGCTGGCGGGTCAGCCGCAGCAGCGCGGTCACTGCGGACGCCATCTCCTCGACCAAACCGGTGGGGGTGGTGACCTGGCAGTCCAGGTGCAGGTCGTCGGCGAGCGCCGTCCGCCCAGCCGAAGACAGCTGCCGCATCCGTTCCGCGACGGCGGCCCGCAGTTGCGGCAGTTCGTCCTGGCGGGTCTCGGTCGCGTTGTGCGCGTGGATGATCCGGCGGGTCTCGCGGAGCTCCCCAACCATGTCGCCCGCCGGTGTCGCAGTTGTGCGTGAGATCGCGTCGACGAGGTACGCCAGTGGGTCCGGGACGGTCATCGGCGCCCGTAAGTTCGTGACGAGCACGCCGTTGGCGACGAGCTGACTGAGTGTAGCGTCTATAGTGGACGGTCGCGCGCCGGGGAACGCCTCGGCGACCTTGGCCCACAAGACCTGCCACGCGATCGGCGTGGCGGCGGCCTCCCGGACCAGCCGCACGACCGCGGTGTTGCGCATCGTCGCCCGTCCTGGCCCGCGTGGCACCTCGATCCGACCGCCGCGGAATACCACCAGGTCCGAGAAGACGACTTCCAGATCCCGCAGGACTGCCGGGTCGGCTTCCAGCCGTTCGATCACCGCGTCGAGCCATAGCGTGTCCGCCCGCACCAGCAGCCGGTGCTGCGCACCCCACGACGCGTGCGGTTCTCCGCCGACCTCGACCGGGGCGACACCGGCGAACATGCCGAACGGTGTTGGGCGGCCCACCGCGCGCAGCAGATACCGCAGCCCCGACAACGTCGCCCGCCGCACCCGCCGAGTCTGCGTCACGGTCCCATCGAGAACCGCCTCGACCTCGCCGGCGAACGGGCCGCTGGCGTACCGGACCGCCTCGGCGAAGCCTGGCAGCGCCCACACCTTACGCAGCCACAACCGGCACGAGCCTGGATCGGACAAGACCGGCCACCGCTTCGGCGCCTGCGACAACGGCAGCACCGCCGCCCGGAGCATCGCACCGCCCGCATGCCGATACAGCGGCGCATGCATGTCGCCCACGACTCACCTCCTCCCGTTCGTGCGGCCATGTGGTGGTCACGGGCCGACGGCGGCCGGCCCGCGACCGGTTGGTCATCTGGTCAGCTGCTCGCGCACGACGATGCGCACGTGGCGGCGCAGTTGTCGCTGGTGTCGCAGCGACGCACCGTGTAGCCGTCACCGGTGTCGAGCGTCACCTGGACGTCCAGCTCGAAATCGAGCAGTGCGTCGGGCTCGGCGAGGTCGGCCCGGTCCAGGACCGCGCCACTGATGGTTCCCGGGGTCATCTGATCGCTCCTTCGACAGGGTGGATGTGGCCACCTGGACCCGCACGGTCCAGGAGATCGCGGTTCCTGCCGCTCGGCCGGTGGAAGGGTCTGCCGCCGCCCGTGGGGTGGCTCCTGCCAGGGAGTGCGGGCACAGGCGGCGGCAGACCCGGTCTTCGTGCCGTCAGCCGGTCGGCTGCGCGCCGGGCAACGGGCTGCGGTGGGTCAGGCCGGCGAAGAACGCCTGATACACGTGCACGAGATCGTCTGCGAGTTCCTCGCACTGGGCCTGGTCGATCGGGATGTTGTTGCGGTCGGCGTAGGCCGCGATCCGCTGCGCCGCCACGGTGACGACCGCCTTGGCAGCGTCCGAGTTGACCGGGAGCATCACGCCGTTGCCTCCTGCACGGTCGAACCGGCCGCTCGGCTGCCGCCGGATAGGTCGTCGGCCGCCTCCTGGAAAATCTCGACGGAACGGACCGGTTCCAGGGCGGTCTCCTTGAGCTTGGCGAATATGTCCACGTAGCGGTCAGCGTCCGTGGCTTCCACGGCGAGACGTCCGGTGAGGTGGTCGACCAGCGCGACCGGCGGGTACGGGCGCGGCGGCATGCAGACGGTGAACGCGCCGTCCAGGCCGGGGTGCCAGCCGGTCCGGTCGGGCAGAACCCGGATGTCCACGTGCGGTCGCTCCACGGTGCGGGTCAAGAACTCGAGCTGCTGGTGCAGTACCGCCCGGCCGCCCACGATCCGGGCAGCACCTGCTCCTCCAGCAGGATGGTCAACCGGGTGCGCGGCGGGTCGTCCAACTGCTGCTGCCGGCCGATCAGCCGGGCGACGATCTGATCGACCTGCCGCCCGTCCTGAACCGTCTGCCGGACGATGGTCTCGGCGTAGTCGCGGGTCTGCACCACCTCCGGGACCAGGAGTGGGGCGTAGATACACAGCTCCTCGGCCTTGGCCTGCAACCACCAGGGATCGATCGGCAGCAATCCCTTCCCGTTCGTGGGCAAGAGGCTGTCGTAGCGGCTCGTGACCGGCTGCCACTGGTTGATCTGCCACGCCGACTGCGACAGCTCGATCAGCTGCGACCGCTTGAGTTCGTCGTAGACGCCATAGACGTCGAGCAGGGCGATGACGTGGTCGCGGCGGAACGGCCACTCCGCCCGCTCGTAGCGGGCGAGAGTGGAGAATTCGACGCCGAGGTGCGCCGCGATGTACTTCAGTGTCAGCCCTCGGTCCTCCCGCAGCTTACGCATCTGCTCGCCCAGGTATTGGGCGCGGATGGTCTGGATGAACTGTTCCCGTTTGGTCGGCACGGTCGTGCCCCTCTCCTTAACTGTTCGATTCGATGGGTAGGTCGATGGCGAGGCCGCCGATCAACGCCGCCGACTCGACCTGCGTGGTGGCGGCGTCCCAGAGCCGGTCGAACATCCCCGCATACACCTCGGCCACCGCACCCTCATGGATGGCCACGCCACGGACGTGGCCGGCGCAAGCCACCCGCCGCGAATAGGGCTCAGGCAGCTCGAACAGCGTGAACCAGCCATCCGCCCAAGGCACGTAGCTGGCCTCGTCCGGTAGGACCCGGACTTGGATGCGGTCGCTGCGGCGCAGCTTGGTTAGGTATCCGAGCTGGCCGGGCAGTGTGCGGGCGGCGCCGCCGACCGGTCGGCGGAGTACGGATTCGGCGAGCACCGCGCGGACGTCGGTTACTCGGCCGTTCTCCACGGTCTCCTGCCGGTCCCGGTAGGTCTGTACCCACCAGCCCACCTGCATGTCCGAGATGTCCTTCACCTCACAGCGGATGACCGCCTCCACGTACTCCGGCGTCCGCAGCAGCGGCGGCATCAGCACTGGTCCGTAGCAGCAGATCCGGTGCGCGACCGACTCCAGCCACAGGTAGTCCAACATGGACACGTCCAGGTCGGGTCCGGCGAAGTCGTCCTGCCACCGCGGTAGCCGGAACACCTGACGCGCCAGCCCTAGCAGGTGATCACGCTCGACCCGGTCGTGGATCCCGTACACGTCCAACAGCGCGGCTACCTTGTCGAACACGAACACCTGCCGCCCGTGCTCATGAGCCGCGAGATCGGCGAACTGCACACCCAGGACGTTGGCGACGTACTTCAGTGTCAGCCCACGATCCTCACGCAGCTCACGCAACCCGCGACCCAGCCACCGCGACCGCAGCGACGACTCGTCACGATCACGACGCGATGGCACGCTTACCTCCGTGCTCACGATCGGCTTCTCGTGCCGCACGATTTAGCGCAGGCATGTCAAAGCCTCCTCACCCGGGGACAACTGGGCACCGCGAGCCGACAGTTAGCTGTCGGCTCCGTGCCAAGAAGGAAGCTAGGCGAATTGCGCGGGAATTTGATTACCTGTGGTAATCAGACTGTGCCCAGCCGCGTCGCAAGATCCTGCAAATCCCGGCCCCCGGCGGCCTTGCGTGCACGCCGCAACATCGCGCCGACCGTTTCCCGAACCGGCGGTGACAGCCGGACCCGTTGCGGCGCGATCGACTCGGCACGCAGCAGATACGTCAGCGCTTCCCGGTCATGCCTCTTCGTCTGAGCCAGCGCCCTGCCGAGGTCCGCGAAGTAGGTCGCCTTACGTGCGCGGGCGCCGATATGGCTGACATTAACGTCGGCGAGCTTCAGTGCTCGACCGCCGTCGCCCAACTCGGCGTAGACACCAGCACGCCAAATCTTGGCGTTGGTCGGGCCGAACCACATCTGCGCGAAGTTACCTTCACCAGTCCTGGCCGCGACTTGATCCGCCTCATTAAGGTGGGCGTACGCGTTGGAGCTATCGCCAGACACGGCTGAGAACAACGCGGCGGTGAAATGAAGCATCCCATAGACCTGCGCCGCCGCACCGTCGCCTGACGACGGCTCGAGTTGCGCGATCGCTCTTGGCAACCGGCGCGCGGCGAGGTCCTTGCTCTCCGGCGGGAGCGAATGGACCATCGCGAACTCAGCCACACCGAGCCACGCCGGGTCGCCCAACCGGCTAGCAGTCCGGGAAGCCTGGCCGGAGGCCAGCAGGGCGAGATCGGGATAGCCCAGGTACTTGGCCGCGAACGTCGCGGCGTACGTGGTCCAGGAGAGCAGCCGCAGCGCCGCGGGCTCGTCGCCGAACGAGTAGAGGTCGCGCAGCAGATCAGGCAGCATCGGGACGAGCTGATCGTATCGACAGGCGTTGTGAAGGTCCGCTGCCACCGCAGTCGCCTGGCGCAGCTCGTCGATCGACCGCCGCGGCTCGCGACGATCGTCGAGCGCCAGAGCCAGCAGTGCTGCCCGGACTGAGGGGACGGCACCAGCCGCGGCGGTGTGCTCGATGGTCTGCGGATCGTAAGGCTGGCCGGTCAGGTCAGCGACCGACACCTGTAGAGCTCCGGCGAGGGCAACCTGCAAGCTGCGTTTGTCGACCGCCTTTGTGCCGGCTTCGATCTGCGCGATATACCCCTGACTGACACCGGCGAGCCCCGCCAGTTGGCGTTGGCTGAGGCTTCGCTTCAGCCGCCAATGCCGGACCCGAATTCCGATGTGGTCACCGCGCACGGCCATCCCCGCCTCAAATCCCTATCCATCGCTACCTGAAAGTCGCGCGGCCACCTGCTCGCGAACGTCCTTCAGATGAGCCAGGAGTGCGTCCCACGGAAACAGCTCAGCGGCCGATGGACCCATGTCCGGCGTCGGCAAAGGATAGACCTCAGGATCGAAGATCAACGTCACACCCCACTCCCGAAGTGATCGAACGCTGGCCCGAAAGGCTGGGTGCCTCGCGAGGGCGACGTTTGGCGTCGGCACCGCCACAATTGGCAGCCCCAGCCCAATCGCCTCATTCAAAATCCCAAGCGCCAGGGTGTCGCTGCTACCGCCAGCGAGCTTGTTGATCGTATTGAAGGTCGCCGGTGCGACGGCGAGCGCGTCCGGGCGTGGCAGCACATCCGGCTCATCCGGCTGCTTGTAGTCATACCGCACGACGTGTCCCGTGATCTCCGCTAACACAGGGGCGTCGACGAACTTCCGCCCGGACGGCGTGACGATGACACACACCTCCCAGCCGTCCTGCTGCAACGTGGGGATATAGCTGGGCAGGTCGCCGGCGGGACGCCCGCCACAAGCGACGACATACAGAACCGGCTTGCGCACCAACCCATCATGGCGGACGGTCAGCCGTGCTGCACCAACGCCTTCCGGTCGGTGGCCACCGACGATGTCCACGACGCGATCCAGCTGGCAGCAGCGTTCGCCCGACTCTGATCGATGTCCCCCGGTCCGGCCCCTCCCACGCGGTCGCCGACGAGACGCTGCGCTGGACGCTGCTGCAGAGATTTACAGTCGCTGTGGGATCTGGCAACGTGGATGATTCCGCCACCGGGCGGACAGCCGCCCGGCGGGTGACGGCTGTCCGCGCGGCCACCCTGGACAAATCCTAGACAACACGCGCCATAGAGACCGCTATGACAATTTGGGCGATTTGTATGGCGCCAGATGGGGCGGGTGTAGCGCATATGGCGTCGGGCGCGCTGATCGAGCGAGTGTCAATAGCAGTCGATGCGTATTGTCGATCGCCTGCCCTGCGCAAGGGATGCGGCCGGTATGGGTGGGTCGAGGCAGACGGTGGCAGGGGTCTGCCGGCCGGAGGTGCCGGGGTCGCGCCGGGCGGCTTCCGGTACGGCTTCCGCACGACGCAAGTTGCGCTCACTGTCGAGCAGCGCTGCAACGTCGATGGGCAGCAGGATGCCCTCCGTATCGAGGCGAAACTGGGTCAGTGGCCGGAACGCGAAAGCGATGTCGTCGCCGGGGCATGGCGGGTGGTGCCAGTCGTAGACACCGGGGTCGGCCGCAAGGTACCAATCCTGGCCCGCGCGGTGGGGCGCGCCGTACCCGATAGCCAGTCGTGCCGCATCGACATCGAGCTTCCAGAGGGGCAGGCCCTCGCGCAGCACGATCCGCGGGTCGTGCCTGATGCTGGGATGCCACAGCCAGACGTCGGCGATGCCGCGGTCTGTGTAGGCATGATGGCGGGCCACCCAGTCCGGGTCGGGTAGGAGTTGGTGCTGGAGTTCGACCGCGAGCTGGGCGCCGCCGGTGAACGTGACCATCACGTCGGCGCGGCGGCTGCCGTCGACGAGCCAATGCTCGGACTGAACGGCCTGGATATTTGGTAGGGCTGCGGCCCAGCGGGCGACGAGGTGCTTGCCCGCGCTGTGCCAGAGGGTTTCGGGACGGTGTCCGCCCGCCGGAGCCATACCGGGTGGATGGGCAAAGTGCGCGCGACGGACGCCCTGGTGGCGACCGCGGACGACGAGCGGAACTATGGTGCCGGCCGGGGTCTGGTCACCGATATAGCAGTGATGGCAGATCAGGGTGGCGTCACCGCGTCGGAAACTCTTCGCGTGCCACACGGACAGTGGCGCGTCGTCGATGTGCACTTCTTTGCCGGTGGCCAGGTCGAGCCCGACAACCAGCAGGTCGGAGGCGGTCGTGGTCATGAGGAGCTCCTTCGTCAGGAACGGCGGGTACTACCGGATCGCCCACTGGCCATGCGCAGGGGCAAGCGACGGCAGACGTCAAGCTGGAGATAGCGCGGAAAGCGAAGAAGTCCTGAGATTCAGAGAGGCCGCAGGTGATTGGTCAGTCGACGCGGATCGTGGTGGCGTCGGTGATAATCGTTGTTCGTCGGTGCGGCGAATATCGAGATTTGTAAGTCCGTGCCGAGCCTCGGCATCGACGATTATAGCTCGCCGGCCGGCACTCACGTCTGCCAGGATCGTGTTGCGCCAGCGCGGCGCCCCGGCACGCACTCGCGTTGACACCGCGGCACAGTCAGTACGGCATGGCCGTCGGTGCCGGCCTCACCGCCGTCTACGTTTAACTGTCCAGTTGCACCATGTGTGCTGGATGCGGGATCCGCGACCTCACGAGACGCCATGGGGCCCGGAACGGTGGTGCTTCCTGCCCATGGTTCACGCACCGTTCAGCCGCTATCGTCAATGCGTGATCGATGGACCTCGGGTCGACCCGGATGGCTACGGGCAGGATCGCAGTGCAGATAGTTGGACGCCGACGCTGCTTATCCATGAAGATCTCACACCACTGCCCGTTGTCGATCAAGCATTGCCAATTATCGGACTGTTTGCCCGTCTGGTGGGGCGGGGGCCGCTTGCCCGGTACCGGGTTGCGATTCTGCGTGAGCTGGCGACGCAGCCACGGGCTCGACTGTCGATCCGGGTGATACAGGACTGCGTTGCGTGGATGGATCCGCTGTCCGTGTCGCGGCTGGTTCAAGATTTGCGTACCGCCGAACTGCTGTCCTACGACAGCCGCACCAGCGTCTATCAGCTCACTCGCGAAGCGAGGGTTGTGGCCGCGGTGTGCGGTGCGCTCACCACAACCGGCGTGGACTACAGCCGGATCATCAAGGTCTTGTCCGCCACGATGCGGCTGGCGGAAGCGATGAACGCGCCGTCGCAGATGGCCTACGAGGCGTTCCTCAACGCCATTGCGGTCCTTGAACTCGATTATGAGGAGCTACGCGGTCTGCTGAACGACTTCTCCGAAGAGGCGCTGCTGGAAGCGGCGCGTATGGCCGGGACACACGTCCAGGACATGCAAACGCTGCTTGAGGAGCAGCAAGACATGTTCGCGCGGTTCCAGGGTGATCCTCTTTTCCTGGAGCACGATCAACGGGCGCATGACGTCATCGCGAGCGTCGGGCGGCTTGCTGACGAGGTCGTCACGCACTTGTCCCGCCGCGCTGACCTGCGTCTTCGTGGGACGCTACGGGTGGATCGCCAAGATCTGCGTAAGGCCATCGAAGAAACCGGCGTGGAGGAGCTTGCCGACTTGGTGAGAGACAGCGCCCGCAGTCCGGTCTTCCTGTCAGCCGTCAACACGGTCGCGGCATTCACCGCCTTGGACGATTACCTTGGGCGGATCCGGGAGCGTCCGCTGCCGCCTCCCCCGCCGAGCGCACTGTCGATTCGTGCTCCGTTGACCGTCGGCGACAACCCCGTCGACCGAGCGGTCAGCGCGCTGGAACGGTTGGCCGCATCCGGCAGCGCGCTGCTGTCCGACTGGGTGGTGGACAACGGCTGGGACGAGGCCCTGCGACGCAACGTCCAGGCCGTCGAGGCGTGGTCGAGGCACGGACCGAGCGGCGACGGCACTCTCCGCGCCGTACTGGACGCCAGAACCGACCTTCTACGGTTGGACATGTTCGATGTCGGCTGGATGTCGGCGACCTGGGTAAGAAGCCCTTCGGCTGGAGCCGCCGATGACGCCGACTGAGATCAGCGGCGCCCTTCTCGTGGCCATGCTGCCCGCCCGTGAGGTGCCAGAACTTCGCGACGACGACGTACGCCAGGAGGTAGAACTTCGGCTCAGCGAGGTCGGCTGCGAGCTGATCTATTCTCACCATTTCGACTGCTGGACCGCCCGCTTGTCACGCGCGCTGCCGGACATCAATCTCAACAACTCGCCGCAGGCACTCGACACGAAGGACCTTGCGGTGCTCGCGGTCTGCTGGCTGCATCTGCGGTTCCTGCCTATGGAGAACTCACGCCTGCCTCTCGACGAGGATGGACTGTTCCCGGAGGAGGACACCGTCGTCGAGGTTCCCCTCGATCAAGCCGACATCATCGGTCAGCTTCCCACGCTTCACCCACGGTCCATCGAGATCTCCATAACGAAGCTGAAGCGAACCCGGTTCCTCGTCCAACGCGACGGTCAGCTGCTTGCGGGGCCAATGATGGACGCGTTGGATGAGGTCCGCGCCAGCGAGCAGGCGCGCCGGCTGCTGCTGCGACACCAGAGGCTGCTGCGCGCGCAGCGCGCAACAGGTGGAGCCGACAGCGAAGCGGGCGAGGAGGCCACTGGTACGACGGTCGACGGCGGGAGTGACGATGCCGCAGATTGAGGAGGCGCAGTTCGTCTACTGGGGCTCGATGCGGCCGGACATCATTCCACTCGCCGCGCCCGGGATCACGATGGCCGTAGGTCCGAACGGCTCCGGGAAGAGCTGCTGGCTCGACGGCTTGAAGATCATCCTCGGCGTGAGCGACCTGTCCGGACACCGCACGCCGGGAAGCTACATCTTCAACGGCAAGCCTTCCGGCGTACCAGCCGACCAAGCATGGCTGCGGGCAACCTTCGCCAACCCGAGGCACCCCGGGCAGTCGCACCGCGTGTTTGCCGTTGCCGGACCCGGACTCGACGTCGAACACGTGACCGTGGTCTGCCGCGTACGGGGCGACAAACGTCAGTACCTTTTCCTGCCCGGCCGCGTGACGTGGGGCGCCGACGTCAACGCCGAACTCGATGACCTCATGGAGCGCTACCCGGAGAGCAAGTGGAAAGGCCCGGACCAGTACGACACCATTCTCACCCGAGCGGGGGTCACCAAAGCCCTCCGGGGAGTCCTGGCCCTGCCGCAAGGCGCGACCGACCGGCTCGTTGCCGAGCGCCCCAGCGGGCTGATGAAGCGGCTGCTCGACTTGACCGGACGGCAAGAGACTCTGGAAAAGTTCCGGCTGGCCAAGGTGAAACACGACGAAGCCGTCATCGCGCACCGTGACGCCAAGCGGCGATACGAGCAGAAGCAGATCGACGTCGAACGCCTCGGGATTCAGCTGAGTCAGCATCGCGCCTGGATGCGTGACAGGACGAGGCTCACCGAGATCGACGAGGTTCTACTACCCGCAGCACGCCATTTCGAAGCCGACAACGACCTGGACGCAATCAAGAGGGAGATCAAGTCCAAGGAGGCCGACCAAGCGCGGCTGCACCAGGAAGCGGAGGAGTTGCAGCGCGAGCACCGCACAGCTGAACAAGACCTGGCCCTGCTGACCCAGCAGCTTCCGGGTGTCACGCGATGCCGCAAGGCGCTGGAAGGTGATCTCTCCGAGGCCAACACCATGTACGGACAGGCCCGCGAACGCTTCGCCCGCGCTTGGGATGAGCTGCGCTCCGCACGGGCGGCAACCGGAGGGCTCACCGTCCCGGACGTCGATGCACAAGTCGTCGAAGCCGAGGCCGAACTGGCCGCGGCTCTCCATGCGCGCCAGGATGCCGGTGGAGATCATGAACGCAGCCACGCGGATGGCGAACGCATCCGCCGGGGCGGAACCCTGGCACCGCCTGCGGTACGCGCCTTCCTCGACCAACTACGGGCAATCGGCGTGAGCGCGTCGACCGTCGGTGATCTTCTTGAAGCCACCGCGGACGACGACGCCCATGCCGAGCACATGCAAGCCGCACTCGGTGACACCATCTGGGGCATCCTCGTGCCCGACGGCCAGTACCGGTCCGCATGCCAGCAGGCGATTGACGCGGCCTACACCTGGCCCATCATCCGCCGCGGCACGGGCGCACCGCTCGACATCCTCACGACCGCCGCGCCGCCCGAGTTACACGGCCTCCTCGCACACCTCGACGCGACAGCGGCCGCCAACATGGACGAGGTCGGGCATTTGAACGCGAATGGCACCCCTGCAACTACCACTAACGGCATGCGGCATGGCCCTGTGGTCTCCCGGCTCACCCCCGTACGCGATCCGGTGCTTCATCCCGACGCCCGCGCCCGCACGATGGCGCAACTCGAAAATGCCGCCGACCAGGCGCGGCGACAATCCGACGAGATCGACGCCGCGGTACCGTCGCTACGCTATCGCCTGAGCCAGGCATACGCACTGTCTGAAACGGTCCGTGGACTCGAATCAACAAGACTCGACTTTCGAGTCGCCTGCGGCGACCTAGCACGCATCAGGCTCGGACGCAACATGATCGGAAACGAACTCACAAGGGTCGGCCGGCAGGAGCGCGAACTGCTCGGGCGGATCGAACGCGACAAGGCCGAAGTCAACAAGCTGGCCGAGAAGGCCAAGGCCAGGAAGAGCGAGGGTGAGCAAGCCGTCACCGAGTTGGAGGTGCTCAACAAGAAACGAGTCGCATGTGAGATCGACCTTGCCGATCATCCGCTTCCGCCACAGTACACAGGCACTGAGACGGCCCGGCTGAAGCCGGCGGAGCTTCAACTCGAACGCGACCGGCTCGCCCTCGACGTGGCGGACACCGCACGGTACCCGCTCGACGTTCGCGATCCGATCATCGTGAGCCAGCACGAGGCAGAAAAGGACCGTCTGGTTAGTGTCGAAGAACTCATCACGGACAAGAGCGGAGAGATGGAGAAGCGGGCCAGGCTCGTCCAAAGCGCCCGCGCAAGCTACGACGAGCATATTCGCGCTGTGGTCCGGGAATTACGTGCCCGGTTCATCGAGATCTGCCAGATCGCTGGAATCGTCGGGGATATTCGACTCGTTCCCGGAGATGTCCCCGACGAATATGGCGTTGACGTCCTGGTGGCACACAAAGCAGGCGAGAACCCCGTCTCATACCAAGACGACAGCCACTCCGGAGGCCAAGGGACCAAGATCTCGATTCTGCTGCTGCTCGCAGCCATGAGTTTGGGGCGCACCGCGGACCTCCTGATCGTCGACGAGCACAAGGCACACTTGGACGGAACCAACAACAGCCAGATCATCGAAATCATGCGGAATCTCGGAACCAAGGTGCAGTTCGTGCTGAGTGCCCCGACCAACGCCAAAGACACCGACGAAGAAGCGGACTGGTGTGACGTGCAAGTAAGTTTCCTGCCGCGAGAGCCAGGCGCGGCGTTCAGCCCGCCCGTCCGGTTGATGTCCCGGCTTGGCGCCGGTCAACTCGAAGAACGATTCCGATCACTACAACAGCCACTCATTTAGGGCCACACGAATGGCACGTTCGAGCGACACCGAAGGCGTCCGGATCGGCCGCAAGTACGCCCACGGCCGACGCATCCATCCGGTAGCAGCCACCGAAGAGGCGCACACGGTCATCTCCCGCCTCGACCCGGCCGCCGCCACTGCTGCCCGCGCCCTGCTGCGACGCGCACTGCCCACTGAATCGATCACCGGCGTATTCGTTCGCCCGGAAGAGGAGCAGGTGGCGGCGATACTCGCCACGTGTGGGGTGCTACGGCTGGAGGAGAAGGTCGAAGGCACCGCGGCGCTCTACCACTGGCGAGCCTACCGGGCACAGATCGCGGACGGCCGTCGCGACGAGGTCCGCCACACGCTCGGCAAGCTCGAACCCGATCACGCGCGGCACACCCTCCTCGCCGCGATCTTCTCAACCAACGAACTAGCCGACGAGCACGCCCGCCTCTCCGCGGCGCCCCACGGCAGTCCGCTCCGTGTACCAGAGGGCACACGTGCTCGAACGACGAAATGGTCCGTCTACGACGCAGCCCTGCGCGCAGCGGCTGGCTGGTACCGCGCCACCGCCAACGACGAGAGACTCTCCGCCCGCGAACTGGCAGCCAAAGAACTCGGCTGGTCCAAAGCCTGGACCGACGCGCGCATCGCGGCCTTTGAACGCATCATCGGCGTGCCCTTCGACCAAGCGGTAGAGACTGCGGAGCCGGAGGTCCGGCTCCGCGGGCCGCTACGGTGGACAGGCGACGACGTCATCGTGGACGCCTCCGCAGCACGTCCATGGGTCGCGATCCCAGCCCGCAGCGCACAACAGTTCGGCACCCTCGACTACTCGGACATCCACGGAGTCCTGATCGTCGAGAACCTCGACACGTTCGAAGCGATATGCCGCCACTCCGACGTTCCCGACACCTGGCTGTGCCTTTGGGGGCATGGCTACGTCAACAACAGCCTGGTAAGCCTCGTCAAGCTCATCGACAAACCCACTGTCTGCTGGTCTGACCTGGACGCGCACGGCGTCGCGATCGTCGGAGATGTCCAGGCCCGCTCCGGCGTCGCGGTCACGCCGATCTTCATGACCGTCGAACTACACGCGGCCTCGGCATTCCTGGAACAAGACGAAGAACAACGCGCCCTCGCCTCACGCCTGGCCACCAACGGACATCCGATGCTGAGAGACTTGGCCGCACAGGTGGCCAGAACCGGAGTTGGCCGTGAGCAGGAGACGATGCACCACCTAATCCCGAAGCTTGAGCATCACCTTGCACAGGTCGCAGCACCGGCGAATGCGGGAACCGACGCCGTACCCTGACCCGGGTGGAAACTGATCCATGGTGGAGCCTGTCCGAGTTGAACGCCGGGGCACCCGATCACTATCACGACTCAACCGTTAGAACCTCGCGGGCGGCCCCCATGTAGCGGTCCGAGTCTCGGCTGTGGTGGGTCAGCGTTGCCGGGCGCGGCGCTCGGCCGACAACAGGTCCGCTACCAGCGGCCGAACCATAGGCAGGTCCACCGTGGCTGGTGCTGCCGGCTCGAACCGCGGCCGGTAGGTGCGAAGCTGCTCAGCGGCGCGGCGGGCGTCGCGGGCCTGATCCAGTCGGTCCTGTGCCTGGCGCAAGTCGGCCAGGCTCTCCGCCAACGCGGCGAGGGTGTAGATCAGGTGCAGGGCGGCCGTAGTGTCCTGGTCCCGGGATACCGCGCCTAAGACGGCGATGAGCCGGGCCATGCTGCGCAGGTGTCCTGCCTGCCAGACCCGGCGTGACGGCACCCGGCCGCATAGGTCATGGGCGGCGCGGTCGAACCAGTCGGCCGCGTCGGTCAGCGGCCCACCCGCCTCGCCTTCCCACGCCCGTGCGGTGGCAGTCAGCAGGTCGGCGGCGGCGTACGCGATGGCTGAGGCGAGGCCGGAAATCGGCGCCGCGCGCATCGCGGCGGCGGCGTCCCGCACCGTCTCGGCCGCGCGGCGGGACACTTGCGGCGGGATCATCCCGGTCGCGGCGAGCCGCGCCGCGTTCCCGCCTCGCGGTGGTGTCCCGGCCCACCGGGACCGCAGTCGTGGCAACGTCAGGTCCGGGGCGAGGCGGCCCCCGCCGTACCACACCGTGGTACCGACCGCGGTGACATGCGCGTCCAACCCGACCGCGTACCCGATTACCCGCCCCGGGTCACGCGCACTGCACCGAAGCCTGACCAGCACGCCCGCCTGCTGGAGCCGGGCGAAGAAATCCACCTCGTCCGTGGCGATGGCGGCCACCTCGCGCACTCGACGACGCAGCACCTCACGCGGCGCCACCGTGGGCCCCGCCCGCTCGCCTGGCCTGGCGCTGCCAGTCTTGGCGTCCAGTCGGGCGGCCTTGTTCAGCTCGGCCGAGCTGGGCCATCGGCGCGACCCGGCACCGGCAGGCGCCACCCGGTACAGCCCATAGCGCTCCTCCAGGTCCCGGCACGCGGCCTGCGCCTTGCGCTTGTCGTAGCTGATCCACGCGGTGCGCCGGTCCTGGCGCACCGTCGTGGCCACCACGTGCACATGGTCCGGAGCGTGGCGCACCGCGAGCCACCGCACCGCCCGGGTATCGCCGTACGGGGCCAACCCTACGGCGGCCATCACCTCACCGGCGATGTGCGCCCACTGCGCATCCGTCAGTATCCGGTCGGTGGGGTGTGTACGGATTGAACAGTGCCACACCGGGCGGGCCGGCGGCTTCCACCCCACCGCGACCGGCTGCTCCAACAGCTCCGTCAGCCGGCGTACATCCCGGCGGCCGGCCGCGTCGGTCGGCGGCTCTAGCTCGGCTAGGCTGCCCGCCCCGTCCCACGCCGCGATCAGGTGCGCGTCGGTGTGCTCCTCCCGGCGGCCCGGCCCGAACAGGTACCGCAACAGGCCACCGACGTTCCGGCCGCGTGAGTGGACTGCGGGTATCACTGGACCCGCCGGTGCAACGCCGCGATCACCTCATCCACGGCACCGAGGGTCCGCCCGCACATCGTCACCACGGTGCACAGCCATACAGGCGCCTGCCCGCTGCTGTTGAACGCGGCAACGGCCTGGTTGAGGTTCGTGCCGACCCGGTTCACGGCCGTGCGCAGGTCGAACAGCTCCACCTGCACCCCGGCTAGGGCCTCGAACTCCAGCCGCTCGGGCTCGACCGTGGCCGTCTCGCCCCGCGCGGCGGCCAGCGCCGCCACGGCGCAGAACCCGGTCGGGGTCAACCCGGCCCGGCGGGCGGCGGCAGCCACCTCCGCGTGCTCAGCGACGGTGAAACTCGGGCTTATCCGCAACGTGCGGCCCGGGAACTCGTGCCGGCGATCACGGCCAGCCCGCTGACGCGGGACGCGAGCCCACTCGCCGTGCGCCTGCCCGTCCACAACCGACCGTCCCTCCCGGCGAACTGTTCGCCGCTAAGGGAATCGTCGGCGCTGGGGGTTAGCGGAACCGTTGCCGTAACGCGCTACGGGTGCCCCGCCGCACGACGGTGGCCCGCCAACAACACCTGCTGACCGCGCTCGGTCGGCACGTGTTGTTGCAAGACCCTTCAACTTGCTCACCCAAGATCAACTACGCGCGGGCGCTACGGGTTAGCGGTCGGGGTCCGGGCACGGCACGCTCGACGTGGCTGCGGGCACCTCGAACTCGCGCGGGCGCACGGGCGGCAGATGCGCTTGGCTCCGATTCGGCTGTACCGGCCAAGACACGTAACGGCCCATGTCGGCGGGAATCTGGTCACCCGAACCGGTCGGCTCGCGGCACTCGGTGCCGGGCGGCTCCACCAGGTCCACCTTGAGACCGCGCCGGCGGCCGAGCCGGCCCAGCCGGGATGAATGCCGCCCGGCTGTTCCGAGGCCAGCGTGCCGGAACGGCCCGCCCGTTCCGGGTGGGCCGTTCCACCCATGCCGCCGGAATGCCGGCACCCTCCGGAACGGACCGGGCGTCCTGCCGCACGCGATGGGGTAGAACGGCGGAACGGCGCGGCGTGCGCTTCCTGGTTCCGCTTCCAGTTCCGCTCGCCAAGCGAACGGAAGTGGAAGCGTACGGCGCCCGGGTCGGCCTATGGCGGCGGCTGGTAGCGCTGCCGGCGCGCCGTTACCACGGTGGCGTTACCCGTAGCGCTCCCGGATACGCGAAGAGCCAGTGACCTGCGGCGCTAATGGGTCCGCTAACCCTGTAGCGGTCGCTCGACCGCTGCCAGCTCTGGCCGTTCCGGGGGCCGCTTCGGCGCTTGCGGACGGGGCCGGTGTCAACTGGCACCCCTCCGGGCCGCCGGCCGGAACCGTCCGGCCATTCCGACGGCCGTTCCGCGTGCCCCGCCGGGCGTTCCGGAACGGCCCGGCTTCCGCTTCCTGGTTCCGTTCCGCACGGCCAGCCCGGCGGTGCGGAAGCGGAAGCGACCAGAAGTGGAGGTCGCGCCCCGGCGTCCTGACGCTGGTAGCGAGGGTAGCGGCGGGCGTGGGCGTTAGGTCGGATGTCGTGTCGTCAACACGCTGGCGCAGGTGTTGTCTGTCGTCACCAGGCGCGGGGTAGAGCTTCTGCAGCCCCCGTAGCGCTGCCGGTAGCCCGTAGCGCTCCTGCTCGGACGCCCAGCCAGTTCGACCGGACGAGCCGGCACGGACGTGCCAACTTTTCCGGCGCCTACTAACGGCTCGTAGCGGGCCACACCAACACGTGTCAGCGCATCCGCTACCGGCTGCCACTGGTCGCGACGCCGCTAACCCTTGCGCGTCATCCTCGACGTCAAGGGCCGGGACCGAGCTGCGCCTTGGCTGGGCACAGCGTCAGCACCGAGCGCGGGGATCGGCCAGGCAGTGACGAGCAGGAGGCAGCCGTGAGCAAGCGAGTACCGACTCCCGACGAGATCCGGGCCTGGCCCGTAACGGTGGACGTCCCGACCGCCGGTCGCGCGTTCGGCGTCGGCCGCGACGAGGCTTACCGCCTTGCCCGCGAAGGCCGCTTCCCGGTCCCGGTGCTGCACCTTGGACGGTACCTACGCGTCACGCGCGCTGCTGTGCTGAACGCGCTCGGCATCACCGACCAGGTGACGACAGGAGCCGTCGGCTCACACGAACAGCCGCGGTATCCATAGTGGACAAGGGGAACGCCGGTAGTATTTGCCAGAGCGATAGATTGTGCTCATGGTTTGTCATCACTTACGCTATATTCAGCCCACAACGATGACAAGAGGACCATGTATGGCCCGCCAGCTCGGCGCGATTTCACAAATTCACACCGACTCCGACGGGCACCAATGGCACCTGACCGTGCACTGGGCGGACATAGACGGCACGGCAACCCCGGTCGGCCTGGACCTGCGCGCGTTCACCAGCGACGGCCGAGCACGTGTACAGCCGACCGGCGGCGTGCTGACCGCCGCCGTCCTCCGCTCGTTGCGGGTCGCGGAGATCGTCGAGGCGACCCGGCGCGAAGGCGCGTGGACCGCACCGACCGTCAAGAGGACCACCGCGGCGCGCCGGAGCAGCGTCAAAACACCGCCGAAGCGGCCGGGCCGCCCAGCAGAGCGGGGTGACGACTTCGTAGCGACGGTCGCCGCCCTCTATCACGAAGCGAAGGCACAAGGAGGTGAGCCAGCTCGCAAGCCGTGGCCGTACGTCACCGGCCAACTCAAGGCCCGAGGCTTCGGCGACGTCACCGACGGCCAGTTGAGGAACTGGTCACGCAGGGCCAAGAAACTTAACCTGCTACCCGCGAAGGAGAGGAAGTGAACCGAAGATCGCCGAAGTACGGCAAGGGCGTGTTCCAGCGCTGCGACGCCGGCTGCCCGCCGCAGGGCAAGGTCTGCAAGACCCACTCCTGGGCGTACCACGTCGAGCTGTCCGCCGGCCCCAACGGCAAACGCCGACAATGGACCAAGGGCGGCTTTTCCAGCGCCAAGGCCGCCGTAGAGGCCCGTGCCGAGATCCTCGCCGCTGACCAGGCCGGCACCCTGCCCACCGACGGCAAGCAGACCGTCGGGGCATGGCTCACCGACTGGCTGGACGGCAAGGTCGGCGCAGAAGCGATCCGGCCAACCACCGAGGTCGGCTATCGCGGTCACGTCGACAACTACCTGATCCCTTACCTCGGCCATCTGCGCCTGATCGATCTACGCCCACAGCATGTCACCAGGATGCTCATCGACATCCGGAGCGAGCACGACGAGCGCATCGCCGAGGCGAAGGAGACCAACGAGCGGCTCCAGGCCGAAGCCGACGCGGTAAACGGCGAAGGAGACCAACGAGCGGCTCCAGGCCGAAGCCGACGCGGTAAACGGCGAAGGAGACCAACGAGCGGCTCCAGGCCGAAGCCGACGCGGTAAACGGCGAAGGAGACCAACGAGCGGCTCCAGGCCGAAGCCGACGCGGTAAACGCCGAACGGGCCGCGGCGGGCAAGCGTCCGGTAAAGGCCCGGCGGGTTCCGGTGCCGCGGCCGTTCAGCCCGGTCACGGCCCAGCGTGTGCGGGCGACGCTGCGTAGCGCGCTCAACGCCGCGCTACGAGCGGGCGAGGTGTCCCGCAACGTCGCGGCCCTCGCCGACGTCGCTCGAGGCGCCCGCCCACGGGTGAAGGTCTGGGAGCCGGAGCAGCTCGGCGAGTTCCTCGATGCCATCGCAGCCGACGGTGAGCGGCTGTATCCGATGCTGCACCTGGCGGCGTTCGCCGGGCTGCGGCGGGGTGAACTCTGCGGGCTGCGCTGGTGCGACGTCGACCTGGACGCCTGCGTTGTCGACGTGGCCTGGCAGCGGACCGCCGCCCGGCACAAGGTGGTGGAGTCCAGGCCGAAAACGGACGGGTCGGAGTCGATGGTCGACATCGACGAAGGCACGGCCGAGGTCCTCCGGGTGTGGCGAAAGCAGCAGCTCGAAGAGCGGCTCGCCTGGGGGCCGGCCTGGCAGGACACCGGGCTCGTCTTCACCCGCGAGGACGGCTCCGGCCAGCACCCGGACTTCGTCACCTACCGGTTCGAGAAGCTCGTCGCCCGTCACGGACTGCCCAAGATCTCATTGCACAAGCTGCGCCACCTCGCGGCCAGCCTCCAGCTCGCCGCCGGCGTCGACATCGCGATCGTCAGCAAGCGTCTCCGGCACAGCTCAATCAAGATCACGAACGACACCTACGGCCACCTCATCGGCACGGTAGGCCGGGACGCCGCAGAAGCGGCGGCAGCGCTCGTCCCACTGAAGACGCGGAAGAGCGCGTAGCAGAGCAAGATCCCTAGCATTTCCCTAGCAATCCAGGTCCCGAGCAGATCAACTGGATCACCAGGCCGGACATAATCCCAGGTCAGTACTTGTGGGGCGGGCGGGACTCGAACCCGCGACCGAGGGATTATGAGTCCCCTGCTCTAACCTGCTGAGCTACCGCCCCCTGCTGGCGCGGGGATCGTATCCCGCAGGCGGTGCTAGCGGCCACTGACCCGCCGGCTGGGGAAGGCCGCGGCCGAACCGGACGAGCGGGCCCATTGGAAGCGTGAGCTCCCCCATTTGGACTCGAACCAAAAACCTGCCGGTTAACAGCCGGCTGCTCTGCCAATTGAGCTATGGGGGATCGAGCTGGCATCGGATCGCTCCGGCGCCGCGCGACTGCACAAGAGTACAGGACGGTGTGGGGCGTGGGGCTACAGGGTTACCCGGGACACGCCAGTGCCAAATCGGGACATTCTGCCGCTCGGGGCCCAAGGGTGCATGGACGCGAGGCAGGATGGGTACGTACCCCGTGTAGAAGACCACTGGGAAGGAGCCGCTATGCGCGGAAAGCTGTGGTTCATCGGCGGGCTGGCTGCGGGCTTCGTCCTGGGTGCCCGCGCCGGCCGGGAGAAGTACGAGGAGCTGGTCCTCAACGCCCGTAAGGTGTGGGACCACCCCACGGTGCAGGAGGCCGCCGGCGTCGCGCAGGCGCAGGCCAACCGCCTCTACGAGGAGGGCAAGGACCGCTTGGCCCACACCCGGGTCGGCGAGAAGCTCACCGGGCACACGGACGACGCGCTGACGGCGTCGACCACCTCCACCGGATCCGCGAGCGCGAATCGCAACAACAGCACCATCTGACCCGTCGGGTCGGATCGCGAACAGCAACCATGTGACCCCGCACAGAAGGATGGGCCCGGCCGCGGTGGCCGGGCCCATCCGTGTACCCGACGAGGGTCAGTCTTTGCTCGAGAAGGCCGCGTCGAACGCTGCCTGGGGTGCGTCGAAGGCCAGGCGGCGCACGAACTGGAGCGCCTCGGGCGCGCCGACGAGCCGGTCCATGCCGGCGTCTTCCCACTCGATGGAGATCGGGCCGTCGTAGCCGATCGCGTTGAGCGCGCGGAAGCAGTCTTCCCACGGCACGTCGCCGTGGCCGGTGGAGACGAAGTCCCAGCCGCGGCGCATGTCGGCCCAGGGCAGGTGGGAGGAGAGGCGGCCGCGGCGGCCGTCGCCCGTGCGGACCTTCGCGTCCTTGCAGTCGACGTGGTAGATGCGGTCGGCGAAGTCGAAGATGAAGTTGACCGGGTCGAGCTCCTGCCACACGAAGTGCGACGGGTCCCAGTTGAGCCCGAAGGCGGGGCGGTGACCGATCGCCTCGAGCGTGCGCTTGGTGGTCCAGTAGTCGTACGCGATCTCGCTGGGGTGCACCTCGTGTGCGAAGCGGACGCCCTCCTCGTCGAAGACGTCGAGGATCGGGTTCCACCGGTTGGCGAAGTCTTCGTATCCCTTTTCGATCATCGAGGGCGGCACCGGCGGGAACATGGCCAGGGTGTGCCAGATCGACGAGCCGGTGAAGCCGACGACGGTGCGGACGCCCAGCTTGGCCGCCGCGCGAGCCGTGTCGGCAAGCTCCGCTGCCGCCCGCTGCCGCACACCCTCTGGCGAGCCGTCGCCCCAGATGCGGGCGGGCAGGATGCCCTGGTGGCGCTCGTCGATGGGGTGGTCGCAGACCGCCTGCCCGACGAGGTGGTTGGAGATCGCGAAGACCTGGAGGTTGTACTTGGCGAGCGTCTCGCGCTTGCGCTCGACGTACCCGTCTTCGTTTACCGCCTTGTCCACTTCGAAGTGGTCGCCCCAGCAGGCGATCTCCAGGCCGTCGTAGCCCCAGTCGGAGGCCAGCCGGCACATCTCCTCGAATGGCAGATCGGCCCACTGGCCGGTGAACAGCGTGATCGGTCGGGCCATGTCCCTCTCCTGTAAGAGCGATGGACGGCGCGAGGAGACCGGTCCGGTGCATGCAGCGGCGCGGCCCCGGACGGCGGGTGGCGGTGGACTCCGGGCGGGTTGCGCCTCCCGCCCGGACGCACACCCACGCCCGGTCAACGCCAGCCCCAACTCTAGGCTGCCCACCGCCCCACGAAAAGCCCGCCGGCGTCAGCGCCCGTGCCGCTGCCGCTCCGTCTCGCATCACCCGACGGTGCGAAGGTAGTGACGGTGAGCGGCACGCAGGGTATCGTCGCGCGGGACGCCGGCGCGGTGCGTACTCCCGAAAAGCTGGCGCGTGTCCTCGACCCCCAGGCATCGGCCGAACGGATGATCTGAGCGGTTGAATGGTGATTCCATAAATCGTCGTTAAGGAATCGCCGCGTAGCTTTAAATCATCATTTGCAGCTTGGCGGAAGCTCAATGCTGACTCATATGGTGGCTGCACTCAGCGAACGAGAGCCGCGCTCGGCTTCCAGAAAAAGGTGCACCATGTACAGGTCGGCACGACGGCAAAAGGGTCTCCTGTCCACGCGCAGAAACCGGATCATCGCGATCATCGGCACCCTCGCCGTCTTCGGCGGCGTCATCGCGGTCACCCAGGTGTCCAACGCGGGGAGCAACCGCGATCGCAACCGTCCCGCGGCGGCCCAGTGCCGACCCGCTCCGAACGGCACCGCGCCCGCCGGGCAGCAGAACGTCACCGAAAGCCGGCAGAACGGCCGCACGGTCCGCAACTACTGGGGTGACGGCCAGGCCTGCACCACCCAGGTGAGCAGCACGCCGACGATCTCCTGTCCCACCGTCGCCGACCGCCTACCGGAGGTGCCGGCGCGGGCCCGCGAGGAGGTGGACCGCAACCTCGCCCAGCTGGAGACGCAGATCGCCGAAGCCAACCGGCGGCTTGCCTCGAGCGCCGGCCAGGGCGGTCCGAACTTCGTGCAGAACGCCATCCTCGGCCCGCTGGCCGACAAGCGCCGCGCGGCGCTCGACCGGATCACCATCGCGATCGACCGGGCCGGGCCGCGGCCGCAAGGGCTTCAGGCATTGGCCACCTGCACCGTCAGCAACGGCAACGGCGGCGGCGGTAACAACCCCGGCGCGCCCAACCAGCCCGCCACCAGCGCGCCGCCGTCGGCGCCCCCGCCGCTGGACTTCGGTCCGGACGAGTGCTCCGAGGGCAACGACCTCCAGCTGCACGACGGCTTCCAGAACGGCAAC